>JAPLUR010000071.1 GCA_026397505.1 Candidatus Zixiibacteriota bacterium | reverse complement strand
CATCCCGGCTCACAAACGGGGGGCTTTTCTCAGCAGAGTGGATTCTGCCCGGGGCTGGGCGATGGAATCAGCGAGATGTTTATCGTCGGCGGACGTGCCATTGAGTGGGGCGGCATGCGCACCGGGCGCGATCTCTTCAAGGCGCTGGAGGATAATTTTGTCATTCTTTCTGAGAAGTTCGCCTCTTCCTGGGAGTCAGGCCCAATTAATGAGGAATTGGCGCGTGCCTGTGCCGCGAGCGGAATTCAACCACCGCCCGGAAATGTGAAAACACATTGGATTCGTCTTGACCTCCCTCACGGAGGCGACAAATTGAAGCTTCAATCCTCTTTCGAAATATATTTCAATTGTTTCATCGCCATTAACAAGAATGAATTGACTCTTTTTAAACATACCGGCGGTAATCGGCTGGTCGAGGTTGAAATTCCTGAGGGGCTGAACAATATTCTTGATATCACGAGCGTATTTGATTCCAGCGGCCGGGAGTACCTGCCGCGTCACATGGTCCAATCCAATCGCACCCAGCGGTCATACGCCATGGAAGAGCGCGATGGCAAAATGGTGCTCTGGTTTGATTTTTCCGGCGATATTGAACTTCCGCCCGACTCCATAACCATAAACTATTCCATCACCGCCGGTACAGATGCTAACGGAATTGAAGCCGGCAAAATCAATGAACTGTATGAGAAGCACCCCGGGATCAAGAGTGCCGAGAATATCATTCCTGTGGCCGGAGCCATACCGGCCAAAACCGAGGAGCAGATTGTGATCGAGGTTTCCGCCCGCTTGCGCAACCGTGATCGGGCTCTGAATTTTGCGGAAATTTCCAATTGGGCTACCACTTTCGACCCGAGAATTCGTCAGGCCGAATGCAGAAATGGTGTCGAACGTGCCGAACGTGGTGTTCGTCGCTGCATAGTTGTTCGCATCACGGTCAGGGGTGTTGATTTTTATTCTGATGATGAAACCGTTCTGCTTCAAAAGAGGCTGCAGAGTTTTCTGAAATCACTTGCTCCCGTCAATACGCATTTCAAGGTGGAGATCAGCAAAGAATGATGGGAAATGATCCGGCTGTGATGCCTGATTTCTGTAATCGCAGGTATCCCTTCCATTATACGACCGCCCTGAATCTCCTGACTCGATTGGGCGTTGATACTAACCATATTTATTTGCTGGCCGAAGGTGAATATGAAAACTACAAGGGTGAGGTGCGCTCGCAGGAGCCTTTACCCGGTACTCCCCTGAAGGAAAATACACAAATTACTCTCAAAGTGGGATTTCCCAGTCCGGTCGATTATATGCCCTATCAGTTCTTTTTTGGGCTGAGGGGAAGTAGGACAAGATCGGCACAATGGGAGGAACAGTCCCGCTTGACTCTGGCGCCGTTTGATGCTTCTGTTATCCGCCATGATGCCCATGCCCGGTATCAAAGTCTTAAATACAGCATGGGGCTGGTGGATTACGAATATGTCTCGGCCTTTCTGAATTTATTCGACAAGAAAATTCAGCCGGAAATCAAAGGGGTGTCCGAGGCCCTCATCTGGGCAACTCTCTTCCCTTATTTCCATTTCTGGGCGGGCAATCATGAGCTCGTTCCCAGAGTGCTCCACCTGCTCTTTGGTTACGAATTCCAAATTGTCGAGAACACGGAATCGACTTTCTCGATTCCGGAGGGAATTCAATATCGGCTGGGTTCGAAAACGGGACGTTTGGGAAAAGAGATCCTTCTCGGGAAAAGCTTCACGGAGTCGGACTCGACTTATAAATTAATTGTCAGAGGTATCAAACCGGAAGATATCAACCAGTTTCTCCCCGGCAAGTCGTTAAGAAAGAAATTGGAGTGGGTTCTGAGCATCTGTATGCCCAATAATCTGGCCTGCCGCATTCGCTTTGAAACGACCGAACGCAAAATGGAAATGGGGCGGCAGAAGAACACCGGTTATCTGGGATATGCCGCACATATTTAATGGACTTGACAACAATATTGATAATTGATAAATTGAAAGTTTAAGACTTGAGGCAAGATAATGAGTGACTTGAACTTATATTCGGTCAACTGGCAGGATGGGATGCTGATAACACAGCAGCACCTCAAAGACCAGGAAAGGTATTTTGAGGAGCTGGTCCGATGGCACGCCCTTAATGTCGGTGATCGGTACGGCCTGGTCAAAAAGTCGTTCACCGGGAAACCCGCCCTGGTCCTTAATTCCATGGTCACAGGCAATCGGCTCAAGGTTGAGGTGGTTCGATGTCAGGCGCTGACTCCTGACGGCACTTATATCGATATCACCGAATCCAGCCGCGATCTGGTACGTGCCGAAGTGGTAATAGCCGGCACTACCGTCCCAGTTTATATCGGTGTTGATACGTCGGTCAAAAAGCAAATGGGCGAGCCCGATCCCAATGAGGACTTGCCGCGCGTTCCGTTTCTCATTAACAGCTATTCGGTTCATCTTGGACAACGGCCCGGCTTGCCTGAGGGGCGCATTCTCCAGGTCGCCGAACTGACTCTGCGCGGCAGCGAAATTGCACCGTCCCCGAACTACTATCCCCCCTGTCTGACTGTCTTTGACGATGAGCGTTTGGCCCAGAAAGCGGTTGACTATCGAAACCGTCTGGAAAATCTCCTTTCTCTTTCCTCACGGGCTTATCTGGCCGTTTCCACATCCGGTGCGCTGGCCGGAGAAAGCACGAATCTGCAAATTGCTTTCAGGGATACGGTCTATCAACTGGTCTATCATCTGGCGGCCACGCTTGATGATTATGTTGTCGGACGCAATGCCTGCCACCCGATCGATATGATTATTCTTTTCAAGAAACTGTTTCGGGTTTTCTCCACTCTGATCAATCTGCAGCCGGGACTCAAAGATTATCTCAACGAAAAATTCTTCACCAAGGAGCTTAATTCCGAGGTCGGCCGCTTTGTCTCATCGGTGGAGGCGTTCGTACTGGGTGATTACAATCATCAGGATCTCGGCGGACAGATTCAGGCAATTGATGAAAACCTCGGCACGTTGCGCGGAATACTCGGATTTCTGGCCGAAACCAAACGCGAGCAGCTGGGGCCGCAGGCCATGGCCACCGACAGCCTCACCTATCAGGGTCGCACCTATCGCGTGATGCCGTTCAGTTCCACCAGACTGGAACAGGTTGGTGAACTCAGCTATCTTTTGATTGATATAGCTCAGCCCCGGGCTATGGCCGACACGGTCGTTCTAATGTCAAAGGACCTTTACAGCGCGGCCGAATGGTCCAACATGCAGGTGCGGCTTGGTATCAATGATGCCCGCGGTCTCGGAGAAACCGACCCCATTGATATTGACATTAATACTTTTGGCAATAAGGTCGCCCTGCACCCCAGAGATATGCTCCGCTCTTCGTCGGTTCGCCAGGCGACGCTGATATTCCGCGGCGCCAAAGAGGCGGCCAAATTTTCCAAACTGGGGAAAATGGATTTGATAATTTACACTCTTTGAAACCTTTGCTTTTGAGTATCGGTGATGGAAATAAAAACTTACATTCAGGACCTATTCAAATATCTGGACTCTTTCGAGAAGAATGATGCTTCTTTCGATACCGAGGCTTTTCTTCAGACCTATAACGGTATTTATGCCGTTTTCCAGGCTCTGCGGCAACAACGGGATAAGGCCATTGAGGTCGATCAATTTTTTCTCGACCGGATCAAGCGACAGCCCATATCCAGTTCCGACTTGCGGCAAATTGCCATCCAGATCATGATCACGTATTTTGAATCGGAGGCAGATGCCGATGGGCAATCCAACCGCTCTTGGCTGTACTGCCGGGAATTGCGGGCGATCAAACAGGATGCTACTTTCTTTGAAAATAATCTGGTTCCGCTAATTCTTAAAGAAGGTTCATTCAGCAATAACCACCGCCTCGGTCTTTTTTTCCTGAACGAGGTTGCCCGCTATATTAATAAATTCGGCCGGAAGATCCACACGGGACTCAGTCCCGAGGAATTTTCCGGTATGCCCGACCATATGAAATTTCTGGAATTGGCCCGCCGTCGTATGGAATTGGGCGCTGAACTTCTCAGTGACCGATCCAGTCTGGAGTTCCATCTTCAGAGGGTCGGCATCTTCAACAAGTTGGGTCAAAGGAGCAAAGGATTTGAATACCTGCTGACCGAATGGAAATATGTCAGCAAGACCGGTTTCTGGATTCGTTTCAAGGCCGGGCTCGGCCGTTTTTTTGGAAAAATAAAAGGCGCCTTCTCCAGCTTCCGGTACTTCCGGCTGGTTGTGACACAGAGGAATGCCGCTTATCTGTACTATCTGGTGATAATTGCCGTATTTATTCTGCTTGCCATATACGTACCGATTAAGTGGAGACAGTACTCCCAGAACCAGCTCGGTTTATTTCAGGAGCGGGCCAACAAAGTGCAGAATATGTCCACGCGGTAGGTGCACCACTGACAAGAATGGGAAGTAAACAAAAATGCGTTTTGGAAAGATATTCAAACTATTTCAGAAGGGCTCCAAGGCCGCCTCAAAGCAGAAGGGGAAAAAGGGAGAAGCCGGCGGATTCAGCTGGCCCTCCGGACTGAGGGTGGGAGTTTTCGGTCACGCCAACGCCGGGAAGACCGTCTATTTTACCGTGCTGAACGAGGAATGCAAAATTTCCAGGGACTTGCAGATATCAGTGACCGATAACGCCACGGCCGGAGAGTTTCTTTTCAATTATCGCTCTCTCTGGGGCGTTGGGACAGCTTCCGGCGTGGGCACGGTCGTCGATTTGAAAGGCGAAAAGAAATTCCCCGAACCGACCGGCGGCGACAAGCTTCTTTTGTTCAACGCAATTCTCGATAAAAAGAAAAAAGTCTCGGTTGTGACTTATGATTACAATGGCAAGGCGGTTTCGATCATCGACCGGATTGACTTGAAAGACAAAGTGATCGATTTCATGTCGGGGTGCAATGGCATCCTCTTTTTCTATGATGCCAAATTTCTCGGGGCCGAGCTGCCCAGTCAGGAGCAGGCCGCTTCTTATGTCAGCATGCTGGAGTACCTGGCTCCGCTTAATAAAAGACTTCCCATACCGATTGCCCTGGTGGTGAGCAAAGCCGATATACTTCCCGGATTCACCGGCGAGGGTCAGACGGTCCTGGTCGGCCCGGAAGATGAGAATCTTTTTTCCGAGGATTTCGAGACCTTTTTTGAAAGGATACTCGAGAGCAACAAGGTTGCCGCCAATTCGACCTGGGCCGGAACGGTCAGGAATGTCCTGGTGCGGCTTAAAGAGTTCTTGAAAGTTGTGACCGGGCGAACGCTTGACTTCCAGATATTCTTTGTATCCAACACCGGGCAGACCCCGGAGAAAATCGGCAGCGATATCGGACGATCCATCTATGTCCCCCCGCCCAAGATTCATCCGGTCGGTGTCAAGGAACCGTTCTATTGGCTCCTGAAATCGGTCATCAGGAATCGGAGAATATCCCGGATGCGGACCGTGGCCCGATTTGTCACGTTCATCAGTATCCTGTGGCTGATATTCTATTCGCTTCCGCATCTGTACCATTTCAATTACCTTCTCCCCAGAGCGACCAGAGTGGAAAGCAGCATCCTGGAAACCTATAAGGGGAACGCCTATAATACATCGGATGATGAGCGCCGCAGGATTATCAGCGCCTACAATAAGTATGCCGATGCCTGGACGGTCGACTGGATTTTTCCCGTGTTCCAGACTCCGTCTCGCAGAATCAGCGAGGGCTACAAATCGTTGAATATGGCCTCGGCGACCGAAGACCTAAATAAAATCATCAAGAATTTCACCGGCATCGTCGGCGATACTACTCTATGGCCCAAGCTCAATCCCTCCGACTCGACCCTGGATGAGAGCGACATTCACCGGAAACTTAAAGAAGATCTCAGCAATTTCCATCAGGGGGATGAGAAATCGATACTTTTCACACGCAGCGGCCGAGCGCTGGCTTACTGGGACCTCTTTACCAGGTCAATTATGAAACCATCCGATACGGCGGTTTGGATCTCCATCGCGCAACAGGTGCAGCATGACCGGAACATGTATGGCAAAGAGATGAGCAATGAAGAAGTTGAGCTGGGGAAGGTTCTTTCGGACCGAAAAATGAAGAAAGTGCAGGTTGCTACAGCTCAGAAAGCAGCCAGCGACTTAAGCGGTCTGATACCGCAGATTAACGGCAACGAGAACGGCGCCTTCCGCCTCGATTCGGCGGTTAAAATCCTGCAGGAAAGCGTGAGCAAGCTCGATCCGGCGGCGGACAAGAGCAATATTGACATAATTAACCGCTATTTGCAGAGCGTCAATCGCTGGAGCAAGCGGCAGAAATTTGTCTGTAAAATAGAAGTTCTTCCCGAAAAATCGCATGTGCATATCGAGGTGACCGACAAGGGAAAAGACCCTCTCTGGGAAGAACACAATCAGACGATGATGGGTGATTCGGTTACAATATACTGGAAAGTCGGTGATGATATACATATCACTATCGATCTCAATAAGCATAAATGCAAATGGGGCAAGGAACCGAGCGATAAAACCATTTTGAAGGGAAAATTTTCCTTGTTTGAAATGGAAGGAGAAGTCTCCTTCAATAATATAGGGAAGAGAGCCGGTATCAGCTTTATGCCTCCCCTTGTGGAACAGCTCCCGGTGCTTAAGTGACGATCCTGATATTAGGGGAATAGGAGTTTTTATGAGAAATGATATGGCGAAAAAATTGTGTAGGATACTCTGCCTGGCTGGTTTGATTTTCACTTTTCTGTCTGTTGCGGTAGTCACCGCCGGCAAGATTCAGCTTTCCGACGGCCAGGAGGTGAAGATTAAGTTTGACTCTGCTGCAAAAGTATCCTCCGGGACTGTGACCAAAGGAGTGCCGCTTTTGATTCATCTGGTAGAACCTCTCGACATTGACGGCGTAATTATTGTCGAAAATGATGCTCCGGGAACCGCCACTGTCGTGGAGGTGGAAAAGGCCTCCAAACCCGGCAAGCCGGGAAAAATAAAAATTGAGATCACCGATTTGGAGCTAAAGGGTGACTATATTTCTCCGGACGGAAACAAGATAAAGCTAGTCGGCACTATCGAAAGCAAGGGTAAGGGGAAGAAGTTTCTGTCTTACCTGTTCATCGCTGGTCTTTTCATCAAAGGCACTGAAGCCATGATTAATACTGATTCAACCTATACCGCGACCATCGCCGAGCCAATTATATTGGAAAGCAAATAGTCTTTTAGCAGAACTTGGGAATATTAAAAGAGGGTTGCCTTCGGCCAGGCAACCCTCTTTCGTCTGCTTTCCAGTCGAAATCGTCGCCCTCCTGTCATCTCCGGCCGATAATATTGGGGTATATCTCAACCGTAGTCCCCTCGGTGTAAAACTGGTTAATGGTATCGCCGCTGGTCTTGATAATATTATATCCGTTAATATAAATCCAGTTTGTATCGATGATCTTCCCGGTGTCAATGGCTAAACTCCGGATATAGGCGGTTGCCAGAGTGGCGTAACCGTTGTGATCGACAATGGGCAGGTCAGGACTGTTGCGCCTGCTGATACTCAACCCAGCCGCCGACCCCTCCCTCCAATAAGTAAATTCGGAATCGTCGAAATACCCTGAACCTCTGGCAATGGAATCAAAATAGGTGTTCGGTGGATCGATATTGAGGCTGATGTTGATTGATCTCAGGCTGTCCAGATGATATACCTTGATGTCAAGAGCGATTGTCTGACCAAGTAGGGTTCTGGCAAAGCGCGGAGTCAGTCTGAGCATCGGTGCGAAGGGAGAAAGAACTATATCTACTTTATTAACAGTGCCGGGGATGATGTCGGTGATTGTCTCCCCGCGGTAGATTACTACTTGCGCCGCCACATTGCCCGGATAAGGTACGATTACCTCGAGCAGAAATTTCCGGTCGCGCCCCGCCGGAACAAGCAATGTTCCCGATATGAAATTCCCGTCGTCAATCAGTGTGTCGATGATCGGTGTGGAGATATCCGGTGCTGTGACAGTAAGGAGAGTAGGTCGGGATGTTGAGGCCTCGTCATTCGAAGCCCATTTTAGCACTACCTGTACTTCCTGTCCGCTACGCCCATTGTCGATAATCTTCTCGGCACAACCGACTATTATATTGATGATAAACCCGATGACCAAGCCGGGGAGAAGGTATCTGATTTGTCTCTTATTCATGCTCTTTCCCCTTTCTAAATTCCGATATTAAGGCCGCCGGTCAGCTGAAAACCGGAGAGATCAATATTGCCGCCGTCAGTGCTTCCGGTAAAATATTTATAACCGAAAACAAAGTCGGCGTTTTTCCCGAGTTTTCTTCCCAGCGTTCCGCCGAAACCGAATATTTTGGAACTGCCGAAGACTTGCTCATTACCGGCAATAAGCCGTATCTCCAGCGATGGGGCAACCGACCAATCTTTTTTGATATTCCATATAACTGACCCGCCCGCCGAGAATTCATTGCCGTACAATTTAAGTTGTTCCAGAATTTCATCACCCTCGTCATAGCGGGTGTTGCGGCCCCGTATCTGATACCGGAATCCGGCATTGATAGCATAGGCCCTGTTATCATATATCCAGCCCAGCCGCAAATCGGCATCCGGGCTCTGACGGAATATTTTCTTGCTGTCCAGTCGGTCGGCGGTATAGACATTGTAGATAATATCACCTGATAAGCTGGAAAGTCCCTTCTGCAAATCACCTCCGGCATTCATGCTGAGTAAATCGCCCGGATTGTAATCACCGGCATCCGCATACGGTTTGTAGGTTCCATTGTACTGGTACATCACACCTGCGCCGCATCTGACCGAGCCGAGCATAGCGGCGCCGCCGAAAAGAAGGTTGAATCCAAATCCTTCACCCAGACGGATCGTAGGAAAGTTGAGGTAATTCTGTGAGAGATACTGGAGCACCAGCCATTCGGCGGAAAGGTCCAGGTTCTTCTTCCCCGTGGGGAGATTCACTCCCCCGCTAAGCAGAAGAGCATCGTTCGCGAAAGAACGGTTTATTTGCAGCCGGAAGTCGCTCAGACCGGAAAGATTCAATTCGACCAGGCTCAGGTCAAGGCTGTTTGACGAAGTGGCGACATAGAATTCCGCTTCGAGATTCTCCCCCAGTGGCACAAAACCGCTCAGCGGCACAGTCGTCTGACTGATGCCAACCTCAACCAAGCTTTTTTTCAGTGTCCAGTTATTGTATATGAACTGAAGATTTCCTGTCGTCGGCTGACCGTAGACAATCTGGCCACAGGCCGGGCAGGCGACTGCTATTATTGCCGCGAAAGCCAGCAACGCGGTAAGCTTGTATCTATTTTCCATCGAGATCCCCCACGATTAAAACGGCTCCCGTGGTCCCGATTATCGGCGGCATTAAATCGGACCGTCTCGCCCCAAAGCTGGGAATAAATCCGGAATTGAGGACAATATCTGTCAGGCGCTGGCCCAATTCGGTGGTTAACTGCTCCTGTACCGCTTCCGATGTAACCACCGACTCAAACTGTTCAACTGCCTGACCGACACCGCCTGTCAAAGAAGGCGCCAGCGAGAGAGTCTGGAATTGTTCCTTGGCCGCCGTAAAACCTTTATCGAGACTGGCCGCTTCCTGGAATTCCTGCCGTGCCTGACCATCCAGCCCTCGACTGCGGTAGTTCAAACCCCGGCAATAAGCCATGAAAGCCAGGTATGATTCGGTTGGAACTTTTTGAATGGCATCGCGTTCCTCAGGCGAAAGGGTGATACCCATATCGTCAATGACCTTGAAAACAAATTGCTTCTGTACCTTGAAGAATTCCGCCATATCCCCTTCGACCGCCGGTGTTACTCTGGCGGAACCGTCAGTTGTATTGACGACGGCGCCATCAAGGCGAATTCCCTTGTCGCCTACGCCGAGCAATGTTCCGGTGATAATATTACGACTCCCCAAAAGCCTGCCCATCCTCGGGGCGGTGGCCGGGTCGGCATATTGTGATGAACTCAGCTTAAGCTCGTTCATTATGGCATCGATTTTCACACGGTCGACTACTTGCAGCGATTTGACTTTGGTCAGATCGGCGGCCGTGAACTCTGCCAGTCCCTCACCAATCGGGGCCATCTCGGGCGGCAGATGGGAACCATCGAAATTCACCACCGCAATGGTATTGGAAGGAATAGTACTGGCATCAATTTTCGATTCATTCTTCAGCGCCTGCGATACCTCCCTCTTCACTTTCTCCGTCACCAGCCGATCCAGATGCGCCCGAATCAGATTCTTGACCTTTCCCCCCGGCTCCAGGCTCAACGAATAAGTATAGGCATCAATGGCTTTATCGAACTCGTTCTGCTTTTCATATATCATGCCGGAGTACAGGCTGGCCATCGGGTCGGGTTGGATATTACCTGCCTGTTTGAGGGCATCCTCGGCTTTAATCAAATCCCCTTTTTTATAGAAAGCAATTCCCAATTCGCGCCACGTCTCTCCGCTCTTGGGATCAGCCGCGATATTTTTGTAGAAAACATCTATGGCCCGATCGTACTCACCCTGTTCAACCAGCTTCCTTCCCTGAGTGTACATATTTTGGGAGCATCCGGCCAGGAGAAGCAGGACAGGTAATATTAGTTTCTTGATCACATCCACCTCTCAGCAATACGGTCGATTAATCTCCTTACCCGGCCAGTGGGCGGTATATCTCCATCTTTCTGCGGGCCTCAACAAACTTATTATCAAGTTCATAGGCTCTTTTGAAATACTGATAAGCCGTTTTGTAATCATACTTATCCATGAAAGCCAGCCCCTGCGAATAGAGTGTAACCGCGTCGGTGGAGACTGAACCTCCCTCCAGAATCAGATTTTTGGTCTGATCATTGACTTGGAAATCAAGCTTCTTGGCCAACTCCTCCACCAACTCTTTTTCCAGCTTGGAATACTCCGGGCGACCTTCCTTGTCGACCGAAGCCACAATTTCCGAAGTCTCCACTTTCACCGCCCGGACAATCATGCGCGTGTTCTTCTCATCCAACTGGGTGATGCTGCCGAATACCATATACTGTGCGCCGAGAATCTTCCCGACCTGCACTGCCGTCGATTGATCGACCTTATCCGATTTCTGCAGTTCCAATTCCTTGAGAACAAAATCGATTTTGTCCCGTTCGATCACTTTCAGGTCGCTGATTTTGGCAAAGTCATGTTCAAAGAAATCAGCCAGACCCTTGCTCAAGTAGCCGAGTTCCTGCTGATATTTCCCAACCGAGAAATTGTCGAATTCCATGATAGCGATGGTCTTGACACCCGGCTTGGATTGGTCAGAACACAGCAGAGCGTTCTTACCTTTCAGAATACCGTACCATTTATCGCGCAACTGCCGGGGCCAAATTTCGTGGGGAAGAGATATCACACAAGGGCCGATATGAGATATCTTTTCCAGGTAGTCGATCGATTTCTGAAGATACTCTTCACCTTTTGCGTAAGTGATAATACTCAGCACTTCAAAAATGGCAATGCTATCCTCTGTGGAAAGATTTTTTCGCGCCAGCTGTTCATTGGCGACCGCAAGGCCCTTATCGAAATCCAGTTCGCTATAGAATTTGAGGGCTTCACCAAGCTTCTCGGCCGTGGTCGGCTCTGGCTGGGCAAGCGTCGGCAGTGATAAAAATGTCGTACCGACGGCGACCAGAATCAATATGAGAAGCAATCTCAATGCTCTGCTTCCAGGACTCATCCTGACTCCTTTGATTATTTTTCATATTCGCTATATTACAAAATCTATATCAATTGGCGTTAGAATAAAAGGACTATTTTTCGAAATCAAAATTGGCTTTGGAAACACTGTCGGCCGCTACCGTGATGCGCTCCTCCCGTGTCAACAGTTTTCCCTCCTGGGTCAACTGCACTTTTACCAAGTGCTCACCCGGTTTTGTCTTATTAAAGGAATAGTTTGTCTGACGATCCTCCTGGAGTTCACCGTCAATAAAAATATCTGCCCCGCGGGGATTTGAGCCCACAATCAAAGTGCCATAAGCCGCTGCCTGCCGGGTCGGGAGAGTCTCTGGTTTCGGAACGGGCATTCTGAAATCGTACCGTTTCCGCGCCGTCTCGCCCGATTCTATGATCACGGTGTCCGTAATCACCCGATTTACGGCCTCTCTGTTTTCAATTCTGATAATATGTTTTCCAGTGTCGGCGACCAACGAGGCAAAATCGGTTTTCCCACTCTGGAAAGTGCCGTCAAGATAGATATCACCATAGGGAGCAATCGAAATGTCGACCGTGCCTGTCAATTGAGCCGTTATGGGGCTATGCGAATCATCAGGTTTCTCTGCCGGAGTCGTCAGAGTGTCCTCTTGCATGGTAGGAGCAGGTTCTGTGATCCGGGAAGGGAAAAATTTATAAATGGCGGTCGCGGCAATAGCTAGAATTATTGTAGCGATTACGATTATGAGCATTCTGCCCGATTTCTTTTTTGGGGCATGATTTTCGGCGGCATCCTTGACTGCCCCGGTAACATCGGAGTCGTTGCGGATATTATCAATCCTCTGCTGCATATCGAGAGCGGTCTGAAAACGATCTCCCGGTTCCATTTTCATAGAGCGGACAACAAGATCATCAACCCGCCGCGGGATTTCGGCATTCAACTCGCGCGCCCTGGGGGGATCGGTAAACAGCTTGGCATCGCGGATAGCGAATTCATTATCTCCTTTGAATGGCAACTCGCCGGTCAGCATATAGTATAGAGTTGTTCCGACGGCATAAGTATCCACCATAGCATAATTGGTGTCGGCGGTGGGCACAAATTGTTCCGGCGCCATATAAGCTGGTGTCCCGCAGGCAGTTCCTGCCGTGGTCAGGTTGGGGTCGGTCTTCGCCTTAGCGATGCCGAAATCAATAATCTTCACCCGTCCGGTAATGTCAATCATGATATTGCTCGGCTTGATATCGCGATGATAGACTCCTTTCTGATGCGCGAACTCAAGAATGTCGAGGACTTCCGAGGCTATTTTCAGCGCCTCCTCAACCGGGATTTTACCTTCATTATGAATTTTCTCTTCGAGAGTAATACCCTCGATATATTCCATGGCGATGACAATATCATCACCATGATTGAAGAAATGTTTGATGCGGCAGATATTGGGGTGACCGTCAAGAAGCGCCAGCTTATCGGCCTCCTGACGGAACCGTTCCACCAGCCGGGGATCACTCAGGATTTTTAAAACTACCTTGAGATTGGGCACATCCTGATGCACCCCCAGATAAACCTTGGCCATCCCTCCGGCGCCGATTTTCCTTAGAATTCGGTAACTTCCAATAAATTGCTCTTCCACATTTGGAATATATATGGATTAAAATGCTTGGGGCAATATTAAATAGAACTAAATTATGAAAAGGACCCGGTCAAAATTCTGGGGCTTTCCGGCGGAGTGGCTGTCTGATTTTGAAACAGATCAACGAGATTTCAAAGGCGGGTTGGACAATATTTCGGACTTGTACCCATAACCGATACGATAATAATACTTCCCGATAAAAACTCCGTTCAGCCTGATTGGAAATTCCCTGACCTCATCCATGGCATTAAATCTGCCAGTAACCTGAGATGCCTTCAGTCCGCTGGGAGCATCGGCAAACATAATTATTGTCCTCCCGTGCACCGACGAATCGGGGAACCATAACCGATACATCAGGCTCTCATGTCCGAAAAGATGACTCCCCACAGTAATCCCGGGTCCTTCGGGATAACCATAAAACGCCAATTCACTGGAAATATTGTATTTATCCAGCCCGGTGACCAGCGTCGGCTTTGAACTGCTGTGTGAAACACTCCGCCTTATTTCATTTGCTTCTTTCTGCAGATCCTTCCATCCGGCGATACTGGTGATTTCATGGGGGTATGGGATACCTGGAAGGCCGGGTGCCAAGTAGTGACATGCCGCGCCATAGATTATGGCCAGCATGATGATTGTCGGCAGCCAGATCCTCCGGACAATTGAAATCAAAGATAGCCCGTGGCTCCTCGTCGGCCCTGTCATCATATATGCTATCACTGGCAGTAGCGCCAGCCAGGCCGGACCGGTCCAATTCAGTTTCGGCTGATGCGTTAGACTGAAAATGGTGAAAACGGCCAGGGGCGCCAGTGTGAAAATAAGGACAAAAAGCTGCCGTCGGTGGGGCATCGACGATTTTGATTTGCCCTTGGCAACCTCATTCTTGCGAGTAAAGAGGGCCGGGATGGCCGCCAGAAAGACGGTAGGAGTCAGAAGAACCAGGATCGAACCTAGAATAAGATGCGGGGAAAAATAGCTTTTCCCGGCAACACGACGCGTTGTCTGAAAGGCAAAAGATATCCAATTATTCTCCGCATTCCAGACGATCACCGGAGAAAAAATGATCAGGGCCAGCAGGGCAGCCAGATACGGCTGGGGCCTGTAAAGCCATTTCCTGGCCTGTGAGTCAATCAAAATGTACAGAAAAACCGCCGGTATCAGAAGTGCCATCGTGTATTTGGAAAGCATTCCCAGGCCGATAAAAAGTCCGACGCCCCACCAGGCTTTTTCCCTTTCTTTAATCAAGGCGCCATAAAGATAGTACAGTGCTCCCGCCCAGCAGGCGCTTAAAGGGGCATCCGGTGTCATTAGAGTGCCGATGCTGATAAAGAAAGGGAGAGCCGAGACAAGCAGAATTGTGTTTAAGCCTGTCTTTCGGTCAAACATCTCGCGGGACAGGCAGAAACTGAATCCTGCCGTCACAAACCAGCACAGCAAAGCTCCCAGACGAACCGAGAATTCATTGTTGCCGAAGATTAATGTCCCTGCTTTGATAATCCAGGCGACCATCGGCGGATGGTCAAGATACCCGAGCGCCGGATGCTGAGAATAATTCCAGTAATAGGCTTCCATCGGCATGAGTTCGGGCAGCCCAATATAAACCATGCGCAAAATGAGCAGATAGACGATCAGGCTCAAAGAAGCCAGCCGCCAGTAACGTCTCGCGAAAGCTCTTTCTGACAATGCGGGACTGAAAAATAGACTCACTCCAATATGAATGGTCAGGGAAGAGGCCGCAGCCGCAAATATTATGGCCAGGCGGGGTGCCATTCCCCAATGGTCGATGGCCAATGTTAGTATCCCCCCGCGCAGAAACAGCGCCATCAGCACGACTGCAACGTAGACCAGAAGTCGCCACCACACCGCCGGCTGCCACGCAATTTCTGTCTTTGGAGAGTAACGCAGCCAATAGAGCGAATGTGACAGGAAAGCCGCCATCAGAAGACTCAAAACATGTGACAGATTTACCGTATACCTGCTGGAAAGCAGGAACTGAAAGAGAGCTACATCAATTATGAATAGCACCAGCGCAGGAGGAACCACCCATTTGGGCTTTCTTGATAGAGTCAAAATTTTCGCCGAGCGTGCCAATCTTCGAGCATATGCCCATTCAAGGATGCCTGTACAACTGGTTGTCTTTTGGCTCACACCGAAATTTAATATTTTTGGCGCCGGACGGCAATAGATTCTGCCCGACGACCGGCGATTTTCGCAGATTCATAACCATCGGCCGAGTGAAAAATCACCTCCGGCAACCTTCCAGATTTCGATTGCCATTGTTTTTACTTCCATATATCTTTGTCTGAAATTTATGGAATCGATTTTCTAGATCTCGCTATTTATCCATGAGCCGGATATAAAACTATGGAATCACCCAATTCTGATTTTCCCCCATCTGATGATGAAAGAAGCAGTTTTTGGACCGGGCTAAAAAGGCTCCTTTTCGGCAAGCCGCGCGATCTCGCGGAAACCTCCATTTTCCATCGTCTATCGTTGATACCGATACTCGCTTGGGTTGGGCTTGGCGCTGATGGGCTTTCTTCTTCATCTTATGGGCCGGAGGAGGCTTTCCGCGCTCTGGGACAACATACATATCTGGCTTTTGGTCTCGCGCTCGGGACCGCTCTGACCGTTATCATCATCGCCCTTGGCTACAGCCGCATTATCGAGGAATTCCCCAGCGGGGGTGGCGGATACCTGGTCGCTTCCAAACTGCTTGGGAAACGCCTTGGCGTCGTATCCGGATGCGCCCTCCTTGTCGATTATGTCCTGACTATTGCAGTTTCTATCACGGCCGCCGGCGATGCGCTATTCAGCACCCTTCCTCTGGAATGGCACGCGGCCAGAATGCCGGTCCTCATTTTTCTGATCATTGCTTTGACCATCCTCAATATCCGCGGCGTGAAAGAATCGGTGCTGACCCTGGCGCCGATCTTCTTTCTCTTCCTGATAACTCATGCCCTCCTTATAGGCATCGGCATCATATCTCACGCCGATAATGTCCCGGCCATTGTCCAGAGTGCTTCTGACGGTTTCAGGACCGATTACTCTACTCTGGGATTGGGTGGAATCCTCTCCATATTCATCTATGCTTATTCATTGGGGGGGGGCACCTACACCGGTCTCGAGGCGGTCTCCAACGGCATGCCGATTATGCGCGAGCCGCGCGTTCATACCGCCCGGAAAACCATGCTTTATATGGCCGTTTCGCTCTCGCTCACGGCCGCCGGGCTTCTGGTCTGCTATCTTCTCTGGAATATCACCCCGGAGCCGGGCAAGACATTGAACGCTGTGCTGGCCAACCGCGTCGCCGGAGGTTCGCCCCTCGGCCAGATCTTTGTTGTCACGACCATGGTGGCCGCCGGAGCCATACTGATTGTCGGGGCACAGGCCGGATTTCTGGATGGTCCCCGGGTGCTGGCCAATATGGCTGTCGATTCCTGGGTGCCGCATCGCCTTTCGGCTCTATCCGAACGCCTGACCACCATGAACGGCATCGTTCTCATGGGTTTGGCCGCCCTGGCGGTGCTTCTCTATACCGGGGGAAATATCCACAGCCTGGTGGTGATGTACAGCATCAATGTCTTTCTGACATTTTCCCTCTCTATGCTGGGGATGTGGCGGCTCTGGTATCGCCGCAAGGGGATAACTTTCCGGAAACGCCGATTGGCGCTTTTTACGGTGGCATTTTTGCTTTGCGCCACAATTCTTATTATTACCATGACCGAAAAATTTACCGAGGGTGGCTGGATGACGATATTAATCACCGGGGCGGTCGCACTGCTCTGTTTTGCCATTCATGCGCATTACAAGGGCGTCTGGGTGCGCCTCGAGAAATTGAACGCCATATTCGCCGATCTACCCTCCGGCGAGCCAAAATCACCGGTCGCCGAACCCAATTCCAAAGACAACACCGCCGCAATTCTGGTCGGCGGATACAGCGGGCTGGGGGTGCATACCCTGCTCGCGATTTTCCGTGCCTTTCCACGGCAATATAAAAATCTAATCTTCATTTCCGTGGGCGTGGTTGATTCGGGCGAGATGAAGGGGGCCGATCAGATCGAGACATTAAAACTGCGGATTGAGGAATCGCTGAAAAAATATGTCCGGCTGGCCAATAATCTCGGTTATCCGGCAACTTATCGTATGTCGATCGGCACCGATGTCGCCGATGAGGCTTTGAATCTCTGCCTGCAGGCTTCGAAAGATTTCCCCAGCATTGCCTTCTTTGCCGGGAAACTGGTTTTCAAGCAGGAGTCATGGTATCACGGGCTATTACATAATCAAACCGCTTTTTCGCTTCAGCGCAGTCTTTGGTGGGAAGGGAAAACGATGGTCATCCTGCCGGTCCGTGTCCGTTAACCCGCTCTTTTCCCAAATCCTTTGCCCCTTATTTGCCCTTGACTTCGCTTTGTGATTTATTAATTTCCCTTTGTTGAATTATTAATGCCCCCGTAGCTCATCTGGATAGAGCATCTGCCTTCTAAGCAGAGGGTAGCAGGTTCGAGTCCTGCCGGGGGTATTATTTAGGCAATCGGGCGGTTGAATAGGAAAACTATGATAAATTTTCGATGATATTCTGCGCCGCCAGCCCACCTCGGCGGGTTTTCTGACGGAACTGGATGTTTTTAAAAAAGGAGGTTACGATGGCATCATTTGAAGTTCGCGTGGTCAACGATGATCAAAAGGGTTTGAAGGGTGTGCGGGTAAGACTGTCATTTAAAGGATTGACCCGCGGCATGTCATCCGAGGAATATACCG
>JAPLUR010000070.1 GCA_026397505.1 Candidatus Zixiibacteriota bacterium | reverse complement strand
GCTATTCTTGATCGCCGACTGGATGCAGTCTTCCAAAGTAAGCATTTTGGCCGATACGCCGCCGGTGGCCAGAAATAAGACCAGAAGGGCGATTATTATTTTAAACCGATTGGAAGCCATTCAGCATTCTCCTCATTTAATAAATTATTGTTCCTCCGGTGAACAAGTTGCCTAATGAAACTATAAGTATAAAAATCAACCATACGGATAATAATACGTAACCGAACTTCTTTGGTTTCATATTATACACGACACCCAGTCCGATAGCCGTCACAATAATGCGCCAGATGGTAAAAGCATCAATTTGGCGAATCAAATAGAATAGAAAGGAACCATCGTCGACCGGTCTCAACAATCCCAATCCGGTATATACCGAGATCGAATCTTTACTCAACACCAGGGCAGTTCTGACAATGTCACCCAGAAGCCCCACCAGCGCGGCATAAGCAACAACGTTCACAATTATCCAGAAATTGGCTTTGCCGCCAAAGAGAAAATTGCCTGCGATCAATCCCAACGCGGAAATCACCCCAAATATCACGAGGGGATACAAGAACCATATCAGAAAATAGTACCATTTAAATGGATTGGCCGCGGCTTCATCAAAACCTTTTTGCACCTCCGCCTTCACCCGGTTGAACTGTTCCTCGCCCATCTGCTGTCTATATTTTTCTATATTCTGCATGGCCATAGGCATCAATTCCCGCGTGTAAATGGGACGAGTCATAAAACCCATTATTCCGCCCAGAACAGCCACGATAACAAATGGGATTAGCCAATCCGTTTTTCTGTTCAGAGTCGGAAAGAGCTTCGTCGGTTCGATAAATACTCTCCAGAATCTGGAAATCAGTCCAAGTCTCTGCACGGCCG
Organism: Candidatus Zixiibacteriota bacterium; assembly: GCA_026397505.1. Taxonomy (NCBI): domain Bacteria; kingdom Pseudomonadati; phylum Candidatus Zixiibacteriota; species Candidatus Zixiibacteriota bacterium. The sequence goes on along the minus strand of JAPLUR010000070.1, from coordinate 29,804 downwards.
ATTCCGGGGTCGGGGAAACAACACTATTTTCCATTTCCATTTGTTCTTTCTCCATTTATTGGGTTCACAGGGGGATTTATATTCTCCTTTGCTTTCTAAGATAACGAATTTCGCAAATAAATCAATAGGTCGGCTCCGAATGGACATAAAAAAACCGGCACAGTTCCTGTGCCGGTTTGTCAATTTGGAACAGGTTATTCCCTGACAATTTTGACCTGAATGGCAGGAAAACCGGTGGGGTCGTTGTCCACCATCCTGAACCAGTTCATCATACGGTAATCCTGCGTGCGGGGCTCGAAATCCCCGTCATCCGTTATGGTTCGATAACTCGGCATCAGTCCCTCGGCAGTCATCAAAATCAGAGGGAAATTTGTGGAATCATTATTGTAATTATCCGGTTCCAGAGAAATAATCACCGTCCCGGCGCGATCATTTCTATTCAGAGAATCGGCGAAATAGATGCCCCTAGGGCCTAATCCCGCCGGAAGACTATCGGCGTTAAGAAAATCCTCGCCCGGAAAAGACGGAACCCGCTTCTTCAAAGAATACCTATTCCGGTCATCCCGCGCGGCAAAACTCTTAAAGGATCCGGTAGTGATGAGTCCGGCGTTGGAAGGGGTTATCCAGTAATCGATCGTACCCGGCAGCCAAGAAGGTCGAGTCAGCTTGCCAAAACTGGCCACTGGAGTTAAATAGGGCGAAATAACCCAGCCCTTATAATGCCAGCCGGTGCCGTCAAGACTCGGCAGATCCGTGGAGTTATCCAGGAAACGATCCAGAGTGTCGGGATGAGCAATCGTGTCATATCTGCGAGCGTGAATATAGTCCGTAAATGGAGCAATTTTAAATGTGTCAATTTCACTGTATGCTGAATCTCGGGGCGGGCCGGTAAGATGCTTGATAAGATACAACGTGTCGATCACAACCTGCGTATCGGGAGTCACATTAACGGGGAAAGAAACAAAATCGTAGTTGCAGGTTATATGCGTAAAAGTATCAAGATAAATAATATAGTTGAAATTAGTGTCTCTCCCCTCATTGGTAATGGCCAGAGTATCGGTCGTAAGGCGAAGAGTGTCAAGGTTGAGCGTATCGATTCTGATGATATCCGGCGGCAATCCGGAATAATCGAAAGTAGTGTCGATATTAAGGGGACGTTTTTCCGTGGAGGTAATGAGCAACCGAACATCGACCGTATCATCATAGCGCAGAGAATCAAAAACATAGAGACTGAACCAGATGCCGCTGGCCGGCTTGCTGCGTGAATCACCATCGGTGGGCGTGGTTATGGAATACCCGGCCATGGCCGTCCAGAAATTGACGGGAAATTCCATCTTCATATGCGACTTATTCTCCGGGGCCACGAGCGTATCACTCAACATAATCGGTCCCATCGAATCGGGGTAAGGATCGGGATACTGCTCAACCGTCAGGCTGATTCGCCTATATTTGAGAACGTCGAAATTAACCGTCCATAATGAATCAATTCTATTTCCCGTGGTATCCAAAAAGCGATACATTTTGCTGTCCCAATTGAATTTGCCAAGCGACTTATGGCCGCCATCTTTATCAACGAGCCAGATTTCATAAACCATTCCGGGAGGCGGCGATGGCAACCGCGCGGGAGTTAATATAATTTTGGTCGATGCCACTGGAGCCAGAATATCATCAGGCTGGGTGCACCCCGCGATAAAAGCGATCACTAAAGCCGACAAGATAATGATTAACAAGCGGTTATGGTGCCCGTACATATAATTATTTCCTCCTCACATTCAGTATTTTCAAGAACATTAGACGATTATACTCCAAAGATTTCCGACTGTCAAGCCCTAATTTGCAAAATTCCCCACCTTTCTCCTTGACCTCTATATCCTTATGACGCGAGTCTAAAGAATTGACGTTCAAAGACGATAATTAGATTAAAGAATTCCCACATTTTATGGTTGGAGCTGAAATTGAAAATCTGTCCTAGTTGCAAGGCCCAAAATATCTTTGAAGGGGCCCAATTCTGCAAAGATTGCGGCGCTCCTCTCAATGAAATGGCCGCTCCTGTCGTCCACAGACAGGAGCCCGAATCTGACAATAATCCTGATTTTATTGTCACCGAGGCTGTCGGCGCCGGAGATCCGCAATTTGTCGGGATTGAAAGCAGCCTCGATAAATCCCGAAATCCCGAGGATGATTTGGAAATTAAGACGACCGCTAATCTTCTGGATGATGAGGCCTGCGGCGCCGGTCATCTCCCCGACCAGCGCCCCAAAAGTGTTCCCATTGGTGAATCTGCCCCCCCCGTTCCCACTATATCCGAATATAACGAAGCAGATACTCAGAAGAAGGGAGCAGCACAGCTTTCCTCAAACGGCAATGAAAAGCCGGAAATCAAAAAGCTCTCCAAAGAGGAATTGGCCGACATAACCAGGAATCTTTATGGCACAAATGAATCTGCCCCGGGAAGGCCCGAGTCTTCCACAAAAAGGAACAACGGTTTTGAGACCGGTCGAGAGCCCGTTGCGATGGCCGCTTCGGCCCTGGCCGCCGCAGATCAGAACGGCATCCGGCCGATAGAAGATCCGGCCCTTGCTGCCGGGATCCAGAAAACGCATAAAGTCAGAGGCGTTGCCTATTTTAGGAAGAATTTCATTCAGGTCATGGGCAATCCCTATCTGCATATCGGCGATGAACTGGTCATAAACGAAAAACGTTACCTTCTGAAGCCCAAGAAAATCAGCCGGAATATGGCCATCGGCTTTTTCGCCGCCATTCTGGCCATTCTTCTCTTTCTGGTGGGATCTCAATTCATCAGCCCGACCGTCTCCGGTGATGGTGAAATCGTCGGCCTGATTCTCAACCAGGACGGCCGTCCCTATCTCGAGGGAGCCCGGGTGACTGTTCCAAGCCTGAATAAATCCACCTCTACCAATGCGCAGGGATTCTTCCGCTTTGAGATGGTTCCAACCGGAACTTATAATCTGGTCTATGATTTGGGTGGCAATTATACCGGTCGGGGCAATATTACCGTAACCGCCGGTCAGACGACCCTGATGACCTTCAGTGATTTTGCTCTCAAAGTAAATCCGCCGACTGGCCGTTCGGAAACGGGTGCGGCCGGGATTACCGAGACTATCCCGGACCGCCCAAACGAGAACAATCGCGAAACTCAATCGGAAACGCGCTCCCGGACTCAATCAGGATATGCAACCATTGAACTTATGGCCAATATTGCCGATGCCCGCTTGACTGTCGATGACAAAGTCATGGGTGCCGGCAATAACACCTATACTCGAATTAAAACAGGGCATCACAAGATCAAAGTGGACAAGCCGGGCTATACCGAGTACACAACCGAAATCGAGCTCGCCGCCGATCAAAGAGTCGCAATCACCGCCAACCTGAGTCCGATCTCCAACAATGCCGTGGCTTCCGCTTCCGCCGAGAATTATCTGACCCTCGGAAATCTGGCTATGGGCTCGAATGACTACGAGAAAGCGATTGTCGAATATTCGAAAGCAATTGAACTGATGCCTAATTTCAAAGACGCCTATGCCAAGCGGGCTGATGCATACGGCAAGATCGGTGAAAACGGCAAGGCTGTTGAAGATTATGTTCGCCTCGGAGAAATCTATCGGATCAGCAGTAATAATATCAAGGCTGTCGAGGCTTTTACCGCGGCTCTGACATTTGACAACAATAACAAAACTGCCCTGGTCGGACGCGCCGGCGCCAGGCTGGATAAGGGTGATTACAGTCCCGCTTTGACCGACTTCCAGGCGGCCCTGAAAATGGACGAACAGTTCTACCCCGCCCTTTTCGGCAGCGGTATCTGCCATTTCAAACTGGGAAACAACAAGCAAGCCGACAAATATTTCAAGAACGCTTACAAAATCAATCAGGGCGACCCCTTTTTATTCCAGTATATGATGCTCAACTATCTGGCTCTTGACGATGTCAAGAAACTCAGAAAAACCTATGCCGAATACAAAGCGGTGGCGAATCCAACCGAGCTGGCGGAAATTAAATCTTCCAGTCGCTTTGCTCCCGTTATCAGGCTGATCAACGAGGAAGACAGATAACACCGTGTCACAAAAGATAAACTGCTGGGAATTCAGAAATTGCGGGATGGAACCGGGCGGAATATTCTCAAAGATTCATGGCGAATGCCCGGTTCCGAAAATGATGAAATTTGATGGCGTCAACGAAGGCAAGGGCGCCGGACGATCCTGCTGGATGGCCATGAACGCCGCCTCCGGGAATGGGCCTTACATCTGCCGGAACAGCCGAATCTCCTGCCTCCGTTGCGAGTTTTACCGCCGGGTGCAGGGAGAAGTCGAAGAGATTCCGGATGAATTCATCGCACGTCCCAGAATAACATTCTGATTGCGCCCCATCTCATATCGCCCGCCCCTTCAGATTTGCGTTTCTCAAGATATCTATTTTCATTTTTCCTATAGAGTTTTCCTTTTCATTGCAAAGTTAGCTTCTTCTGGGCAATCGTCTCACCAAATCCCTCAATATTACTCTTTCTCACCCCCTGAATTCCCAATCGGCGGACTTTCAATTATAACCGCTATTCGTTATATTAAGCAACCATGAGGAAGAGGAGTAAAAGTGAATTGCAATAAATCCATAATGTTAAAAGCACTTGTGACGGCTGCGGCCGTGATTATCTGGACCGGTCATGCCCTGCCTCAGAATCCGCCGCCGGCAGGAAGGCAGGATATCCCTGATATCGGCACCTTCATAAAAATCGGCAGCTGCGGCTCCCCAAAGATAAGTCCGATTACCGGCGAACTGTTTTTCGTAAGCTCCATGAGCGGCGCTCCTCAGCTCTATCGGCTGACATCGGCCGGCTGGCCATATCAGTTGACTTTCTTTGATGACGGCCTCGATTGGCATTATCTCTCGCCGGACGGCTCACGAATTATCGTCGGCGCTTCAGTCGGCGGCTCGGAACAGTCACAACTCTTTCTGGTGCAGTCTGAATATGGGGAAATGACCCAATTGTCTCGCAACCCAGACACCCAGTACGGTTCGGTGGTTTGGAAAAAAGATGGGCGCGGCTTTTATTTCCGCTCCAATCAGGAAAACAAGCGCGATTTCAAACTGTACTACTATGACTTGACAACAGGGCGTGACAGTATGATTTTCGATATGGAAGGCTCCAATTTTATTTATGGCCTTTCTCCGGATGGACGTTACCTGATTTTTTCCCACTCTTTCTCCAATGCCGATAACAACCTCTATCTGGTGGACCTTCCGATCGGAAAGGCCGAACTGCTCACGCCCCACAAAGAAGAAATAATCTATGACTACCCTTTCATTATGCCTGACAACAGGACCATTTATCTGACCTGCAACGGCAACGGCGAGGGTACCCTTAAGCGGGCCAGATTGGATGTTGTAACAAAAAAGATTGAATATCTCGATCCCGATTCTCCATGGACCATCGATGCCATTGCTCTTTCCGATAACCGGCGATACATCACCTGGCTGGTCAATGAAGAGGGATATGCCAATATCAAATTATGGGATCTGCAGGAGAATTCCCCCCTCCCCCCTCCATCTCTATCCGGTATGATAAGTGCCGTTGAAGTTGCTGATGACGGTCGCCTGGTATTCCCTTTTTCCAGCCCTACCAAAACCCAGGATATCTGGCTCTGGGATTGGCCCCGGCAGGAACTTCGGAAATTGACCAATTCCAGCTATGCCGGGGTAAACCAGAATCTTTTTATTGAACCGACTCTCATAAAGTACAGATCATTTGATGGCCTCGAGATTCCCGCTTTCCTCTATCTTCCTCCCGACTACAATGGCAAACCTGTTCCTTTTATTATTCACGCTCACGGCGGGCCGGAAAGCCAGTTCCGACCTTATTTCCAGCGCAATTTCCAATATCTTCTGCTCAATGGCTATGGCGTGCTCGCTCCCAATATCCGCGGTTCTTCCGGCTATGGCCGTGATTTCATGAACCTCGACAATTTCAAAAATCGCCTCAATTCCATAAAGGATATCAAAGCCGCCTGCGACTATCTGATAGAAAACAAATACTCCGATTTCGGCCTGATTGGCATAAAGGGAACCAGCTACGGCGGCTATGTCGTTCTGGCCTCAATTACCGAATACCCGGATCTGTTCGGAGCCGCTTTCGATGAGGTGGGCATCGCCAACTTTGTCTCTTTCCTTCGAAACACCAAGGATTATCGCCGCCAGAATCGCGAGGCGGAATATGGCCCTCTGGAGGATACAACCTTTTTGGCCTCCATCTCCCCTATTCACAAGGCCGACCGCATCAGGACCCCTTTGCTGGTAGCCCATGGCGTGAACGACCCCCGCGTCCCAATCGGTGAAGCCCGTCAGATCATAAAGGCCATTCAGGATAAGGGCGGCGTGGTCGATTCGCTGATTTTCCCCGATGAAGGGCATGGCGTGAGCAAAACCGCCAACTCGATCAAGCTCTTCCGTGCCATGGTCGAATTTTTTGATCGCTACCTGAAGAAAGGCAATTAAAGAGAAAATCCTCGGAGAGCTATTCGCCTATGATCTTTATGACACCCTTTTGCGGCGACAGCCGTCAAATTCGGCGTAATAGACTTGCTGCCAGGGCCCAAGATCAAGTTCCCCCTTTGTGATTGGAATCATAACCTGGTAACCCACCAGTAAATTCTTCAGATGCGCATCGCCATTTACCTCGCAGGTGCGGTGATGCCGATAGCCAACCCCCTCCGGTGCCAGTTTCTGCAGCCATTCATCAATATCGTCAATCAATCCCGATTCGGCGTCATTAATATAGACCCCGGCGGTTATATGCATGGCGGAAACCAGCACTAACCCTTCGGCGACGTCGCTCTTTTCAAGGGCGACCTGAACCTGGTCGGTTATATCGAGATATTCCCGCTTCTTCTGAGTTTTGAAAACAAGGTATTCGGTGAAGCTTTTCATCACGGATTTTTATCAATCCAGGAATTGACCGAATACTTTTCCTGCAATTCCGCCCCAAGCTTGCGGGCCGCGGCAAGACTCTGAAAATTCCCGATTCTCACCCGATAATGCGTGATTCCTTCGACTATCGCCTCCGCGATGAAAGGCTGGTAACCCCGGCGGGCAAATACCTCAATCATTTCCTGTGCCGCTCCCCGGTCAACTCCGGCCCCGACTTGAACCGTGTAGCCACCGCCCCGGATCGAGGACTCGACAACTACTTCAGTGGGGACTTCAGGAGGTGCTTTGGATATTTCGGACTCTGCTGGGGAAACGGCCACATTTTCCGGCGGTATCTCTTCAGGATTCCTCTCGGGAGTAACCGGACTCTCTGCGACAACCGCGGTACTGTCTGCTTTCGGTCGTTCAGGAGCTGTCGTATCCTTCAGGTAGTCCCCAAATTCGGCCTGCGTCACCTCCCGCTCCAACTGCGCCACTTTCTCTTTATCCTTGTTACAGCCTCCTCCCAGGCATGCGACCGCCAGGAATATCAAGCCTAAAGCTAGTTTCCTCATGATTCCTCCATAAACATCTTTTGAATAAAGAACACTTATCGGCCCCTTGTCAAGCTAAATTAATCCCCCTTTCCTCACCATTCCAACCCTGAAAATAAATTTATTGAATTTGAAACTAATATTAGATACAATGTTATAAAAATGAGGATACCATGATGAAATACGCAAATAATGTTCTGGAAACGATCGGCAAAACGCCCCTGGTGAGAATCTCAAACGGCCTTTCTCAGGGTGGGCCGCTAATGCTGGCGAAACTCGAATTCACCAATCCCGGCGGCTCGGTTAAAGATAGGATGGCCTGCCATATTCTCAGGAAGGCGGTCGGCGAGGGCAAATTGAAACCCGGCGATACCGTCATTGATAATACCTCCGGTAACACCGGCGTGGCCATGGCCATGACCGCCGCCGTTCTCGGTCTCAAGGCTATCCTGACAGTGCCGGACAAAACCAGTCAGGAGAAAATCGACCTGATCCGTTCTTTCGGAGCGGAAGTGATTGTTACGCCGGCCGAGCTCGACCATGACCATCCCGACGGATGTTATATGAAAGCCCTTAATCTGGCCCGGGAGCATGGATATTTCCATATGAATCAGTACCACAGTCAGGACAATGTCATGGCCCACTATCTCTCGACCGGGCCGGAGATATGGGAAGATACCGATGGCAGAGTAACCCACTTTGTGGCCGGAATTGGCACCGGCGGCACATTCTCGGGAGTCACGCGATTCCTGAAAGAAAAAAACCGGGCTATAAGGGGAATTGCTGTTGACCCGGCCGGCTCGATCTTCGCCGCCTATATAAAGAGCAATGAAATTTCTCATGCCGAGGCTTATAAGGTTGAAGGAATAGGTTCTGATACCGTTACGCAGGCCCTGCACACCGACCTAGTGGATGAGGTCATTACCGTGACCGACCGAGATGCTTTTAAAACCGCCCGTACCCTGGCCCGAAATGAGGGGCTTTCGGTCGGCGGCTCATCTGGGGCAGCGGTCTGGGCCGCCCGTAAGGCGGCTGCTAAACTCGATGAAAAGGCGCTGATGGTCGTGATCATTCCCGATTCAGGCACCCGATATCTCAGCAAATGCTTTAACGATATTTGGATGAAACAGCAGGGATTTCTCAAAGAAAACGTGGAGGTTTGATATATGATACATAAACGATCGGCCATAATTCTCTTATTGTCATTTGTCGCTCTATCTTCCACCGGATGGGGAGCAGGCGCTAAAGGGCCATCGTTGACGGTGGAAAAAGTTAATTGGGATTTCGGTTCCGTCCCTTCCGATTTCCGGCTGATCCATTACTATAGAATCAAGAACACCGGCAGTGATATCCTGCATGTGACCCGGCTGAATGCCAACTGCGACTGCACTTCGGCTCTAATAAAGGACTCCCTCCTGGCTCCCGGTGATTCCTCCGATATCAGAATGGTTTTCCATACCCGCGACTATTATGGCACGACCAATCGGAAATTGACGATAATCTCCAACGACCCGGACAAACCGGCTTTTGATCTGGACTATTCAGCTAATATCGATTTCTTCCACAAACTCCATACTTCCGACCCCAAATATTTGACCTTTCTGCAGGGGCAGAACATGAAAGCGGTTAAGTTGATTAACCAGTCTGAGGATGATATTGATTACATCCTTGAGAAAGAACCGGATTCCATTTTCACGGTAGATAAAACATCCGGCAACATCGAAGCGGGCGAATTCGAGATGGTCAATGTCACAATCAAGGATAACCTTCGCAAAGGAACATTCTATAGCAATTTTACAGTCACCTACAACACTGAACCAAAACTGCGCCTCTCCATTCCTGTCAAAGTGGTCCGATATTAATAAGAGCACCCAGGTGCAACCCTGAATTCGGTGAGCCGATTTTTACTTAACATATTCGAAATGGCTCGTAGCTTATCGCTTTACTGGCGCCAAAATATAAGATTATATTGATTATACTAATCCACGATGGTTTATTTGTGGCAGACATGGTGCAACTCCGGGATTGAAAATATTTTCAAAAAATGCTTGACAAATTGACAAATGATTCTATTTAATACTAATAGTTTGAGGGTGACTCTCTGCTGTCCCTGGGTAGTTTCCTAGCCCCCTCTACCCAACCAGAGTAGCGCCCTCTTTTTTTATGCACGATGCCGGGGACAGATATCGGACTGAAATTATCCCTTGATATTCATGACTGGATAAAAGCGTGCCACCCTTCGGGATATGCCGATCGCATCAACCGCTTCGATAACATCATCAATATCTTTATAGGCAAAAGCAGCTTCCTCGGCCAGGCCGGGCATATAGCCGGTCTTAACCAGTATCCCGCTTTCCTTCATCCTCTGCTTGACCGCATCACCCCTGATCATCCGCTTGGCCTGCATACGGGACATGGTTCGACCCGCGCCATGAAGCGTTGAACCAAAGGACTCCTCGTCGGCCTTTTTGGTTCCACAGAGAAGTGCCGAACCGGTTTCCATGGAACCGCCGACGATCACCGGCTGCCCGACAGACTGATATTTGAGGGGGATTTCGGGTCGCCCCGGCCCAAAAGAGCGGGTGGCCCCTTTGCGGTGAATCAGTAGTTCCTCCATGTGGCCGTCGATTTCATACTTCTCAATCTTGGCAATGTTATGGGCGACATCATAAATGGTTTCAATGCCCAGTTCCTCATCGCTTTTTTTAAAGACATCCTTTAAAACTCTGCGGATTCCCGAGACAATAAGCTGCCGGTTGGCAAAGGCGGCATTGGCGGCGCAGGCCATTGCCCTAAAATATCTTTGCCCTTCTTCGGATTTGGCCGGCGCCGACATCAATTCCCGGTCTCTCACCGTCAGGCCATATTTTTTGGCGCATTTATCGAAAATCTGAAGATAATCGGTGGCGATCTGATGTCCAAAACCGCGTGAGCCACAATGGATTGCCAGAATAACCTGATAGTCCCGGTCGATCCCGAAGACTTTTGCGGTCTCTCTATCATAGATATTTTCCGGGGTGGCAATTTCGACTTCCAAATAATGATTTCCCGAGCCCAGCGTTCCCATTTGATTTATCCCGCGAGAGATAGACTTTTCCGAGACCGCCGTATGGTCGGCTGGCTCCAGCCGCCCACGATTTTCAATATGCTCAAGGTCGGCCGACGTGGCATAACCATTGGTCAGACACCACTCGGCTCCCCTTTCCATCAACTCATTGAATTCCTTGCGATTCAGCTCTACAAAACCGCTCGAGCCTACCCCCGATGGAATGGTCGAAAAGAGCTTATTCAAAAGCTCCTCCATCTTGGGCTTGAGTTCGTCGAAGGTCAGATTGGTGCGGAGAAGTCTCATGCCGCAGTTAATGTCAAACCCGATCCCTCCCGGTGAAATAACCCCGTCACGCAGGGAGAAAGCTGCAACTCCGCCAATGGGGAAACCATACCCCGAATGACCGTCAGGCATGCATAAGGCATATTTCTTAATCCCCGGCAAGCAGGCGACATTGGTTATCTGGTCGATCACTCTTTCGTCGATACCGTCAACCAGCGTTTCGGAGGTCAATATCCTAGCCGGAACCAGCATCCCCTGTTTGAAGTCAACCGGAATCTCCCAAATATTGGGGGTAATCTGTTTAAATCTCTCTTTTTTCATAAATCAAACACCACCTCTGCCTTCCATATCTCTCCCATTTTTTCTACCCTGAATTTATAGAACGTAACCGCTTTAACATCCGTTTTCAAAATATGTCTCTTGGGGTCGATCGAATCTCCAAAGAGACGTCCCTGCAGGGCAGCTTGCCCCTCCTTTTCAAAGTTTATTTCGGCCCGTTTCATAAGGAAACGCTCCGCATCCTTGATAAAAATTATCTCCGATAACCACTGGAAAAAAAGATCCTCAAAATTCTCTCCTCTGAGCGAAACCGGCCTTTCCCTGTTTTCCATCAATCCATCAATATCGACCATAATCGATGTCAGGCCGATGGCGGCGTCGTTGAAGAGTTCGAAGCGATTCTTTCCGGTTGCGACAAGACCGATATCGGCGCTGGTATGCAGATCGGTCAATTCAAAAGGCATATTAGAAGATAAAAAAAATCGCCGCCTGTTTCAAGCGACGATTTACAAACAGATAATTTACTTATCAGGCTTTGACTATGCACTCGACCGGGCAGACCGCGACGCAATGGGAACCATCGGCCTGGTCCTCGCATTCGTTGCAGGTATCCGGGCTGATCACATAAATGTCGCCTTCGGTAATTGACGAAGTCGGACATTCCGGAAGACAGAGACCACAGGCGGTGCATTCATCGGTTATACGCATGGCCATTTCTTCTTACCTCCAAATTAAATACGACCTTAAATAATATTTAGCGGGGAATATAGACAAATTTTCGGCAATGTAAAGAGGAAATTTATACTTAGTTTCCCTTTGGCCCAATATCATTACTACGCCGTAAACGAAGCGGCGGGATACGCTTGAATACCGCCAAAACCGCTGTAATTATTGTTCATTTGAGTAACATTACTCGCCGTGTCACGGAACGACCACTCTGATTAAAGCGGAAAAAATATATTCCCGATGGCAATTCCCCACCCGAAAGAGAGCGCCCATCCCAATCCAGATGCCCTTTGCGGCCAATATGTGGCTCCGCGGAATAAACATTCTGCCCGAGTATATTGTAGACTTCGAAAATAATCTCCTGGCGGCCGGAAAGAGAAATGGGTGTTCTTATGAGATGGTTGAACGGATTGGGATAAGGTTGGCCGACCTCAAAACAAGACACCTGCGGATCGGAGTCGTCACCCAAACAATTAGGCTGCTCCTGATGAAAGTCCAGATGATAAATGAGGGGCAAGGAACTGCTGTCCGATAATTCCATGATTATAATCGCGGCAAAAGTGGAATCAACCAATACTCCATCCTTTATGGCCAGGCCGACATCTGTCCCTTCACCCCCGGCAAGGTATATTGAATCAGTTTCAAGAATAATTCTCGTGGAATCATAACTCAACTTGACGGAATAAGCCTCGCTACCGGTATTAGTCAGATGCAGGAGATAGGAATTCACTATGCCGGGAGTAAAACTTTGCTGTAATTTTGGCGGCTTTATCGACAGGGGCGGCGACTTTGCCGGGTCCAGGTAAACAAGATCGGAGCCGCATTCGATTCCTTCTTTAACAGCCGCAATTCCGACATAGCCGCTTTCCGCAATTTGGCAGACAGCATGAAGAGAGTCCAAGCCCAGGCTGTCGACCAGAATGGTTGTTGAATATGGCTCGATCGTATCGGAAATTAAAATCACTTTGAAAAAGTCAGGCATAAAACTATCATCGTAGGCAGCGGGATGGCCGTTCCCCATCCAATTCAACAGGTCGATACCTATCATATAATCATCAAAGCTCTCTTCCGCCGGCGTCTCCGGATAGGCCAGTGAGTATATAAACTGCCGTATTGTATCCGGTTCGGTGCGGAGGCCGACCAGCGGCGCGCAAGGGGTTCCGGGCAGCCACTCCAGCGAGGCCCAGACAGCAAAGTTGTCAGAAAGCACTTTTTCTACAATGGACGAGACAATTCCCCCCGGAGGGCCGATCAGGGAATCCAGAGAGACCAGTCCAGCCCAGAGATTAGCTTCCACCTTCGGGGGAACGGAGCGTTTCAGAGCCAGTCTCAGCGAGGAATGCTCATCGCCCGGCAGAGGCAAGGGGTCATGATGCGAAATGAAAGTTGAAACTGAATTGACCATCACCGGCGGGGTGAGGGTAAAATGGGTCATCACAGCATACTGCCGATCGGCTTTTGCAGGGAAAGCATCGCTCTGCGCCGCCGATTCAAGATTTCCCAAAATGACCCGGTGTAGCCCGGGGTAAAACCAGAATAATTCAAAACCACCCGCTCCGGACGCAAAAACGACCGGCGCCGCCGGCTTTTCCATCGCGACCGAAACGGTCACCGGGCCGGGCAAAAAGAGGGCAATTACTGCCGCCCAAAAATGCAATCTGAAAATTTCCATTTCCCTTATTTCAACTTATTCTTAGCCGCCCTAATCTATATTTCTGCCCGCTGAATTGCAAGTTAAAAATAAGAAAAAAAATAAAGGCGGCTTCCGGAATCGAACCGGAGAATAGAGGTTTTGCAGACCTCCGCCTTACCGCTTGGCTAAGCCGCCATAAAAAAGAGCGGGAAACGGGATTCGAACCCGCGACAGCCACCTTGGCAAGGTGGTGCTCTACCAATCTGAGCTATTCCCGCTTGTTCCGGTTAAATATATACACGAAAATCCGTTTGTCAACTTTTTTGAAATCCCATCAGTTAAATTAAATCTGGTCCCGAACCGGTTGCTGTCTCTCAATTTCCAGAACCCGGCGGTATAGCCTGGTATATTCTTCGGCCGATTTCCCCCAGGAATAATCCATCATCATCCCCTGCTTGACAATTTTATACCAAAGCCGCTTCCGGCCAAAAAACTGTATCGCCCTCCTGAGGCTCCTCAGAAGCTCATCCGCCTCATATTTCTCAAAAACAAACCCTGTCCCCTGCCGCGATTCCTCATCAAAATCCACAACGGTGTCGGCCAGACCGCCGGTTTCTCTTACAACCGGCACCGTGCCGTATTTCAGGCTGTACATCTGGTTGAGGCCGCATGGCTCATACCGCGACGGCATCAGGAAAATGTCCGCGCCCGCCTCAATCAAATGAGCCAGCGTGTTGTCGAAAGTCAGATAGGCCCTGAATTTGGAGGAATATTCCATTTCCTTTTGACTGAAGAAGCGATGATATTTATCATCCCCTGTCCCCAGCAGAATGAATTGAAGATCTTCCTTCATCACCTCATCGAATATCTCGGCGATAAGGTCAAACCCCTTCTGATTATCCAGCCGCGAGATCATTCCCAGCAGCGGCTGTTCCATCCGCAAAGGAAGTCCCGCTTTACTCAATAGCTCCAGCTTATTCTTTTTCTTGCCGGAGATATTGGAAGGGAAATATCGCGAGGAAATCAGTTTGTCTTTCTGTGGCGACCAGACATTATAATCAACCCCGTTAAGAATGCCGGTTAATGAGGTCGCCCGATCTCTTAACACTCCCTCTAAACCCATCCCAAAATCCGATGAACTCTGTATCTCACGCGCATAAGTGGGCGAAACCGTCGTAACATGGTCGGCAAATATAATCGCCGATTTCATCAGGCTAACCATTCCCCAATACTCAAACGGCCCGGCCGGACTGAAGTATATTTCATCTAGGCCGATTTTGGAGAAAGTCTCGGCCGGAAATTCCCCTTTGTAACCCATATTATGAATGGTGAATATTGTCCGGCTCTTTTCAAAAAAAGGATCGTCGCAGTAGAGAGTTTTCAGGTACGAAGGTACCAATGCCGACTGCCAGTCATTGGCGTGCAAAATTTCCGGAGACCAGTTCAAAGCCTTTAATCCTTGTAGCACCGCCCGCGAGAAAAAAATGAACCGTTCATCATTATCAGTGTAATCCTGGCCGGTCGCCGGATCGCGGTATAATTCCGGCCGGTCAAAATAAAAATCATTGGCAATAAATATTACTTCAACGCCGGCCGTGCCTTTGGCCGGCCGATAAAGCTCACCTTTTTGTTCCTTTTCACCCACACGACAGATAATTTCGCTTTCAATCTTTTCCAGATCGGGGCAGGTCGTTCTTACCTGACGGTACAAAGGAAGGAAGAGCTTTACCGAATGCCCCTGGCGGGCCAAATGTTCCGGCAGGGTGCCCGAGATATCGGCCAACCCGCCCGTTTTGACGTATGGAACTGCTTCCGGAGTAATGAAGGCAATATTCAGTCTATCCATGGGTGTCAGCCGGCGGCATGAAGACCGAATAACTTTTCCGCCTGAGAGGTATCGATTTCTTTCATAAAGGCGGCCGCATCCTCGGGACGGGTCGGATTGATATAAAAGCCCGAGCCCCATTCAAAACCGGCCATTTTGGTCAGCTTGGGGATTATTTCAAAATGCCAGTGATAGACCTCATCATACTCGGCCCCGATCGGAGCCGTATGAATTATGAAATTGAAGGGCGGGTTGTTGAGTGCAATGCGTAGGCGATTTAGAGTATCTTTGAGAGCCTCGGCAAGGTACATATAATTATCCGCCGCCAGACCGGTCCAGTGCGCCATATGCTGCTTGGGAAGAAGCCAGGTCTCAAAGGGGAAACGCGAGGCAAACGGCTCAAAAGTGATAAAATCACCATAGTCGCTGACTATCCGTTCTCGCTCCGATAGTTCCTGCCGAATGATATCGCAGAAGATGCACCGCTCCTTGAACTCATAATATTTCTCGGCGCCGCTCATCTCTTCGGAGACTCTCTTGGGCACAATCGGCGTGGCAATCAGTTGACTGTGGCTATGCTCCAGAGACGCACCGGCCGCCTCACCATGATTCTTGAATATCAGAATATATTTGAAACGACGATCCTTCTGCAAATCGAGCGATCTTTCGCGGAAAGCCCAGAGAACACTCTTTATCTCTTCCACCGAAAGATCCGCCAGATCCTTGGCATGATCGGGCGTCTCGATTATCACCTCGTGAGCGCCGATTCCATTCATCCGGTCGTAAAGCCCTTTCGGCTCACGATTCAGGGCGCCCTCAATCCTTAATGCCGGATACTTATTGGAGATTACCCGCAAAAACCACCCCGGCTTATTCGGCTGAGAGCTACTCTCCCGATACGCCAAAACCTCGGGCGGAGTGCTGGCTTCATTACCCGGGCAGAACGGACACATCTTCGGCTCCTCCTGCTTCGGGATATTACCGAAACTCGAGGGTCTTTTCCCCCTATCAGTCGAAATGATTACCCACCGCCCAATTATTGGATCTTTACGAAGTTCTGGCATTGCTGGTCCTCGTCATATCAGATGTTTGGGTCACTTTGCCCCGCCATTGTAGCTTCAGGCAAATGCCTCCTCCTGCCGTCCGAAATAGCGCCGTATTACCATATTATCGACATATCCGAAATCCACTGAACCCCTTCTCTGTCTCACTCTTTCTTTTCCGATTTCAGACGGCTTATTTCAGTCAATAAGGCGCTCAATTGCGGCGATAGTTCTTTACCCCGCCTGCCCATGGTTCGCTTTATAGTCTCTATAACTTTAGCAACCTGATAATCTATCTTGTGCCGTGAGGAATACCAGGTGAAAGAGGGAATCTCTTTGTCGGCCACCACGCCGTCGGAAACAATATTGCAAACAATGCCGATATTTATCCCGGTATTGAGAAGCGTGCCGATGGCCGTCTTGGTGAAATCTCCGATAAAGGAGCCAACTTTCATGCTGCCGGTATCAATCTCCTTCCCGTTGACCGAGACCCGAACGGCAGAATAGTTGTTCTTCAGATCAGAATTGGTGGTCATGGCGCCCAGATTAACCCATTCCCCGATATAACTGTGTCCGATAAATCCGGCATGATACTTATTGCTGTACCCCTGAATGATCGTCTCCTCCAGCTCGCCTCCCACCCTGCACACCGGCCCGATTGAGCTCCCCGCTATTCGCCCGCCGACCAATATAGAGTCCTTACCGAGATAAGCCGGCCCAATTAAATAAGTATAAGGCTCAATTCTGGCCCCGGTGCCGATAAAAATCGGTCCTTTGGAGGCATCAATAACCGAGCCCGGAAGAAGCTCGGCATCACGGGCAGCATAAATGCTCCCCGGATTAATAAAATGCACACCTGGATACAAACTGCTCGCTTTCCCGGTCGTCACTTCCAGTTCCAATTCCTTTATCCTCTCCCCGGTCTGCTTCCTTAGAGATTCAAAATCATCGGCCAGCTCTTCATCAATGGCATTTACCATCTCCCAGAGATACTGGTAAAATGGAATTTCGACATCGAGCGCTTCCGAGCGGCGCCGAATTTTGTCGGCAAAAGCCCCCAATTCACCGTTGTTCAGATCATTCTGCTCGTCCGGAGTCAAACCGCCGACCACTTTGATGGCGGCCACATTTCCGCCGGAAGTAAGAAAGGCATTCTTCCCGGCTGCATTCAGGGCGGCGGCAAAATCAGCCGAAAGTCGCAACCTGCCGTTGATAAGAATAACCTCTTCCGCTTTGTCTTCATCCACATGATTGACCGGGATGTGGGTCATCTCAGAAGTAACCGCAGCAATCTCCGGGCGGCAGAATAGAAAAGATTTATACCCCGGGAAATCATCGATGATCTTCTCATACATCGCTCGGATCCCCGGACGAAGAAAATAAACCGGTCGCAAATAAGTCAAAGGATAAAAGCAATCAAATCTGTCGTCTTCGAAAATAATCAACCATTTGCTCATAATCACCTGCCCATTAGTATCAAATTATCCTCAGCGTCGGCCGATCGTCTCGAGGAATGAAAATTTCCTGGAAGTGAGGTAAATAAGTAACGGCAGTCCCAGAACATAACAGGCCACAATCTGACCGATTCCTATCATTTGAACCACAAAGAAGTATGGCATGGCGGTTATCTGTGACAGATAAATGGCCACCCCGAAAGCGTTAATTAACACCGGTGGAAGAGGCGCCAGTATCATGGCCAGTTCTTTTGTCTTGAGTTTGGATGTCAGATAAGTCATATAACCGGCTATCAGTGTGAATAGAGAACCAAAAAGTATATCCTGAATACCATTTCCGCCAAAAATATTGGCCACCCCGCACCCCACAAATAGGCCAATAGGAGCGCTGGGAATAAGAAACGGCAAAACTGTCAGCACTTCAGAAACTCTGACCTGATAGACTCCAAAGCTTATCGGGGCCAATAACATTGCCACTGCGGCATAAAGCGCTGCAATTATGCCGGCGTAGGCAATACCACGCACATCCCACCTGCTCATAAGGGATTAAGAAACCTCTGCCGGCCATTTTGTCAACTAAAATCTGGCCGCGCTATAATGCGTGGACTGCTAAGACATTGCCCGAATAAATTCCACACATATGGGATTTTCCCCATAATCCGCTGCCTTTACGGACATGGATATTTCAGCATAACCAGCTACCATTTAACCGCTTACCGTATAGCAGATTTCCGGCATTTCCTTTGCGCAATCTCCCTTACAAAGAACGAAAATAATAACTTTTCGGGGGAGGTATGGAAGATAATATCGCCATTGTTATGCGGCGGCGTAAAATAACTCGCTCAACCGAGTCAATAATCTTGGGCTACTGCCTGAAAATCCTTCTGGGGATTATCGCCGTCATAGCGTTCCTGACAATGATTCAATGCACGGTCAAAAAACCGGAAGCGCCCACATGGTCAACCAATCTGACTCTGCCGCTCATCAATAAGACCTACCTGATGCCGGAGATTATCAGAAAAATCGACCAGCCCGGCCTTTCGCTCGATTCTAATGGAGATGTAATATTTTCATTCCGCAAAGAGCTCGATACGCTGCGCGTCTCGGAAAATCTGAACAGTTCTGATATCCATCAGGTTGCCGCAGAAAATCTGGGCGAAATTAATATCAATCCCGGGAATCCAACGCCTATCACGGTTAATCTGAGTGATTATGCTTCTTTGATATTGGACGAAGTCCCCCCGGGGTCGTTTGACATTCAAAGAGATTATCCGCCGATCGACAAATTCAATTGGGCCGCTATCTCATCCGGCTCGCTGGCCATTGTCATCAACAATGATTTTGGTGTCGACTTGGACACCGTCATCGTGCAGTTAGTCGACCTGGTTTATTCGCGGACTTTGGCGACCGAACTCATTACACCCCCCGGAATACCGAATGGAGGCAGTGACACAGTCCTTGCCGACCTCTCGGGACAAACCGTTTCCAATACCCTTCGCCTCTATATCCATTGCCACACGCCCGGCGGGACCATGTTATCTCTGGCCGACAAATCACTGACGGCCGGCCTTGACTGCGGCGCCGGGTTGACCGTTTCCGCCGCGCAGGCCGAAATCCCACGCATCGTAAAAGACTTTTCCCAGGCCGTGCCGCTTTCGGAATCCAACACCATTCTCTCGGCAGAATTGGCTTCCGGCAATCTCAATCTGCAGATTTATAACAACACCGGCTTGACCAGTCTCATTCAGATAGATGTTCCCGATTTCCTGCTGGACGGCGCCCCCTATTCGACCACCTGCACCATCGCGCCTTACAGTACTCAGAATGTCAGCCGTGATCTGGCCGGTCATCTCTTCGAGCCGTACGATCAAATCCGGCCGCAGCAGATCAGTATCGAAGTCTCTGCCGTGATAGATTCCTCGGCTCCCGCAATGGTCACAGTCGATCAGAGTGATTCCATTCTGGTTTCCGCCGATATAACCAATCTCACCTTCGCCTCCCTGACCGGCATTATCGATTCGACCGAAGCGGCCTATAATGGCTTGAATCTGAACATCGACCTTCCCAAAGGTTTCGATTCGCTGCAGCTGGTCAATGCCTCACTCATCCTGGAAATTGAAAATAGCATAAATTTCCCCGGCACATTGAATATCGGAGTTAATGGAAACAGCGGACAGATTCTCAATCTCTCCGGGGCTATTCAGGCCGGCGGACCGGATTTCCCGGTCGTTTCCTATATAGTCGATTCCAATGTTGCCTCTTTCCTCAACCCGGTGCCAACCGCCATCACCGTTAACGGTACCGCCCTCTTCGGAGATGGTCATACGGTGGGCACTGTCACTCATGATGATTATATCGTGTCGCGCCTCGAAATAAGTTCGCCGCTCGAGGCCATCATAGGGCAAACCACCTTCCGGGGCGACATTGATTCTCGCGATATCGACCAGAATAATATTGATCTGATTACCGAACATATTCTTCAGGCGCAATTCCTCTCGTCGATAGTCAATCATCTTCCGCTTGGTGTCTCTGTGGAAATCTATCTGAGTGGCGATTCTGCATCGGTCTTTACCAATCCGGAATTGGTTCTCGGACCGATCGAGGTCAGGCCCGGCGTCACCGGTGCGGGCAACATCGTTGTCACCCCGACCGAAAGCCAGAATATCATCGCTCTTGACAGCCTCGATATAAAGATTCTGGAACACCCCATTCTGTACTCCGGGCAATTGATCACTCTGGCCGGAAGCGACGGCCGGACGGTCAAGATTTCCGGCGCCGACTATGTCACCGCCGGCGGGGTGCTGCAGATCGAGTACCGTTTCGACGGTGAAAAGTAATTACGAAACACTCAGTTCAAATGAAGGAAATATGAAAAAGATAACTATTATGCTGCTCATATTGCTGGCTTTGATGCCTGCTGCCGCTTTTCCGATCGGACTCTCGTCGGCGAGGGCGATGGCCATGGGCGGAGCTTATATCGGGTTGGCGAAAGGCGTCTACGCCCCTCTTTATAATCCGGCCAATATCGGCCTGTCCGGCTATCGGCAGGCCGGTCTCGAACTGGCCGGAATCGGCGCCGAAATTTCCAACAATAGTTTCACCCTTTCCGATTATAACAGCTATACCGGCGCCATTCTAACCGAAAATGATAAATCTACAATCCTAGGAAAGATACCAGCCGAAGGGCTAAAAATAACGGCAGATATTGAAGCCAGCGTCATGTCGTTATCGGTGGGATCGTTTGTGCTATCCCTCAACGGCAATGCCGCTACGGAAGTCAATCTGGGCAAAGATGCGCTTGAGTTGTTTCTGGAAGGGAATGGCCTCGCCGATACGTTCTCTCTCGACGGTATGTATAGTGAGGCAATTGCCTTTGCCTCGGCCGGTCTTTCTTACGGAACCACCCTCATGCGGCTGGGCAGCCATGAACTGGCGGTCGGCGGCACCTTCCGATATATCCGCGGTTTCGGATATGAAAAGGTCATCGAACTGCGCGGCGGCGTGGTCACCCTGGCTTCCGGCTTCAATGGCGAGGGAACCATGATCGCCCGCACCGCCACCGGCGGAACCGGATATTCAACCGATATCGGCGCCGCCCTGAAACTCTCCAACAGCTACACCGCCGGAATTGCTTTAAGAAATTTCCTCAGCCATATGACCTGGAATAAGAATACTGAGGAACATGGTTACCACTTCAGCTTTGATTCTCTTACCCTGGCCACCATGAATGATTCCATTGTTGTGTCGGATGAATACTCACGAGACATTCCCGGCTTCGAATCAACTCTTCCGACGGTCATGAGAGTGGGGCTGGCGCACACTGCCGGCAAGCTCCTCTGGGCCGTTGATTGGGAGCAGGGTTTCCGCCTGGCTGCCGGCGCCACCTCCAAACCCCGCATCTCAGCGGGCGCCGAATATCGACTCCTGCATTTCCTGCCGCTTCGCGGCGGCTATTCGCTGGGCGGCGGCAAAGGATCGGTTCTTTCCGGCGGATTGGGGTTTGATCTGGCCTTCTATTATCTCGACCTGGCCGTATCCAACCACAGCGGCTTTAATTTCAACGAGAGCAAAGGGCTCCATCTGGCTCTCTCAACCGGTCTTGAATTCTAGTGCAGGAGTCAATTGTGATGAAAACTCTTAGCAGGAATATACATAGAACAGCCGTAATTTCGTTTCTCGGCATGTTCGTCTGGCTTGGCAGTCTTGCTTTCGCCATGCCGCCCAACCCGGAACGATACAACGAGGAAACAAAGAAGGGCTCTCCACTTCCCTATTATCTGGAAAACAGGATGAAATTAATGGAACAGGGAATTGATTCTCCGCGGAAGGTGGCATCACCAATCGCCCAATCTGCAAAAGGCACATTCAATGCCCTGGCCATTCTCCTAAAATTCGCCGACAAGAACAGCTCGGTGGAGGCATCCGCGTTCGATACATTGATATTCATTGACCGCCAAAGTACGGTACGCAACTATTATAAGGAGATTTCCTACGGTCAACTCGATATCGTTACCGTTAATCTCCCTTCTACAATCGGCTGGACAAGTGCGCCACAGACCTATGCCTATTACTGCAACGGGCAAAACGGCATGGGCGCCTATCCACAGAATTCTCAGAAACTCTGTGAGGATATCGTCGATCTGGTTAATCCGCTGGTTGATTTTTCCAATTACGACAATGATTTGGACGGTTTTGTCGACGCCCTCATATTGGTCCATACCGGACCCGGCGCTGAAGTAACCTGGAGCGATAACGACATCTGGTCCCATAAGTGGGGTATCGTCCCACGGTCGAAAGACGGCGTCTATATAAATGAATATTGCATTCAACCCGAATACTGGTATACCCCCGGTGACATAACCTGCGGCGTCTTCTGCCATGAACTGGGACACATCCTCGGACTCCCCGACCTGTATGATACCGATACCCCACGCGATTCATACGGAATCGGAAAGTGGTCGCTGATGGCCTACGGCAGCTGGAATGGTCCGACTGGCCGAGGGGATTACCCCGCCCACCCCGACGCCTGGTCGCGTATCCGGTTCGGGTTCGCCAGTGCCACCAACGTCGTCGCCAATATCAACAACGCTTTCATCCCTGGCGTGGAAGGAGGCGGCGATATATATCGGCTCTGGTCCGGCGGCAGTCTGGCCGATGAATACTTCCTCATTGAGAATCGGCAAAAGACCGGATACGACAGTTATCTTCCCTCATCAGGGCTCCTTATATGGCATATCGATGAAACCAGGCCCGGCAATGATAAACAATGGTATCCCGGTTATGAGGCCAATGGTCACTATCGGGTGGCACTGGAGCAGTCTGACGGACTGTTTGAAATGGAAAAAAACAGCTCATCAGGAAATGCCGGCGATCCTTTCCCGGGCAGCGGCGCTCACACATCCTTTTCTTCCACTACTCTGCCCAGCACCAACTCTTATGCGGGTGCTAATAGCATTGTAGCCGTAAGCGACATTTCTCCCTCAGCCGCACTTATGACCGCTAGCCTGCAAGTCTCTTTGGCCAGTGCCGTCGATGATGAAAGGACCGATTTGCTCCCTGAGCGGACCGTCCTGAGACAAAACCATCCCAATCCCTTTAATCCCTCTACCCGAATCAGGTTTGACCTGGCCCGGGGAACAGAGGTCACTATGACCATTTTCAATATTCTGGGAAATCCAATTCGCGAGCTTCTCAAAGGGCGATATCCCGCAGGATCGACGGAAATAACCTGGGATGGAACCGATGAGGCCGGGCGGCCGGTTCCCTCCGGCATCTATTTCTATGAATTGGTGACCGAAGTAGGTAGAGAGACCAGAAAAATGACTTTGATTAAATGACGACCGAAGAATATTTCGGTCCGGCCGGGGAAAATGCCGCCACCTCCCCCTCGGCGCTTCCCCGGCAAATAGAAAGCCTCGGTCGCTTGACCGGGGCTTTTGAAGTTAGACTACTCGGGATACAATGTTCCGACATCAATTTTATTGACCTCGGCCGGGCCAGTCCGCTTATCCCGTTTGTGCTGCATATGGCAGTGTTTGCACCGTTTCGGTTCTTCCGTGTAACCTTTTTCAGCGAAATACTCCTGCGCATTAATCGTGAATACGAACTCCTGTCCGCATTCAACACAAATCAGGATTTTCGGTTCCAAACCGGAATCCATCTTTCCCCCTCTCCTTTTAATCAGTTAACTTCCTTGTTATCCTCCAAACTTTATGGGATCGAAAGTCAGGATGTAACTAGCTTGGCTTTTGTATAACAGAATAAAAATATTTAGTCAAGCGAAAATTTTACCATCCGGTCTATTTTTTAAAACGGATTGCAGGGGGAATTGGCCCCCCCCTGATACAGGTAACGAATAATGGCCGTAGCATCCATTATATTCACCAACCCATCACAAGTCATATCACCCGCTGAGATAGCGGGCATGGGAGCTGGTCCCCCCTTATATAAGTAATTTATCAGATAAGTAATGTCCTGGACGCCCATATTACCGCTAAAATTGGCGTCGCCGCGCTGCAGAATTATCCGGAATGGCGCTGTCGTGGAACTCATGACGGCAGGGTCTCCCTGCGACTGCACGGCCAGATTGATTCGGTTGCGAGTCGCCAGAGGCGTCCCGACCGGCACCGTAAAATCGAAAACAGCGATAGCGGTCTGCCCCCCCGCCAGAGCAAAAGAGGTGTCAAAGGGTGGCACCAGCCAGCCAAGACTGTCAGTAATTGTCGTGTTAAGCGTGTCATAAAAGGTACTATTATTCGTGACAGAATAAATCATTGTCCGGCTCCTGCCGGAATAACCCAGCGTGTCGCCCGGCAGGTTGCCGGATACGGAATAACCCGGCATAATCTCCGCCGCATAGGCAAAAGAGCCGGCCGCCGAATACTGGCTGGTGTTGATCGCCACCAGAGCCACCGAATTGTAATTCCGAAAACTACTGATAATGGTTTGCGCCGTCCAGCCCGAACTATTCACGACCAATTTTTCAATGATATGGCTATTGATGGCCGAAGACTTGATAATATAGACCGCCCATTCGCGGCTGTCATTCCCGTCGAAAGTAATCCTCAATCCTCCCTGGCTGGAACCGGGCGTGAATCGGATATAGGCCGCCCCATACCCCTGAGGTGAAACCGAACAAGTATGAGTTCCCACCGGATAGGAGGAGATGCTCTCGGCCATGGTTATCAGTGGATAATTGGCCGCGTCGCCGTAATGAAGATAATCATTTCTGCCGCCGGTGATATAATTCCAGGTATTGAATTCCGCCAGCGCGCTATCAAAATTATATCCATAAAGCTGAAGACTGTCATTGGTAGCGTTATAGGCCGAAAGGTAGATGCACCCCTCCCAAATCCTCCTGATGGCATCCTCCGTGAACTTCGCCTCCAGAAATTTATCCCAAATAAAGCTGGAATAGGCGTGGAAGCCATTATCGGTCAGGGCGGTCTGTGGAGATGTAAAGAATTCTCCCAAATAGTTGTAGTTGTCGTTCACCGGATCAAAAACCACATCCTCCATCCAGGTCGAACCGGCTTCCATCCACCAAAGCTCTTCGTTATAATCATAGGCATACTGGACGGCATGAAAATATTCATGGGCCGCCGTTACCTTGGCCGCCCCCCACTGCTTCCCATCCGGATCATCATTGGGCGGAAAACCGATAAAATTCCGGTGTAGCGAAATATAGCTCATGGCGTCATCCCAGGGATTGGGGCCATTGCCGTCCCAGGCGGTATATCCGTAGTACTGCATCTCTTCAAAATAGATATCATATTTGCTGTCACCGCCCGCGGAACCGTCCAGTGGTGATGCCGCATACCCCAGAAGATCCACCATGGTGTGCCGGCTGGAATCGCAGTAGAGTGCGACTTTTTCGATATAGTCCGAAATACCGTTACTGTTATTGTCAGTCAATTGAACTGCATTGGTACCGCTCTTATTATAGTGCAGTTTGAAAAATCCGCCGGGTGAATCATAAGTAAAGTTTCCTCCGGGGCGGGCCAGGTATTGCGCCACCGACGCCTGTCCGGATGGCGACAGTTGCGGAAGACTCTGTTGGGCCTCGCGGAAAATGCCGGTGGCCGATTTCCCCTTGGTCGCCTCAGCCGCGGTCAGAGAACTCATATATTTTAGAGGAAGTTTATTATAATCCCTCACCGACATCAACTGATAGATTATTTTCGATTCATAGTCGATAAGACCGGTTTTATAATCATCTTCAATTAGATTGGCTGTCGTCTTGCCGGAAAAATTCTCGGCCGCGGCAAACGGCGAAATGGCGGCAAAGGACATCAATATCAAACAAAGAACAAAAGCAGAACTAATCCTCCGATGCATCTTGGGCTCCTATAGCTTATGGACTGTAGACGCAGGGCTGGGGGCCGCCTTTATAAAGAAATTTTATCAGATATGTTAAATCAAGGATATTGACAACTCCATTGCAGTCGGCGTCAGCCATCAATTGGTCATATTTGGGGGGCGGACCCGATTTGTATAGGAAATTCACAACATAAGTAATGTCCTGAATATTGACTTCACCCGTTCCGTTGGCATCCCCCGGCGGATAAATAACGGTCTTGAACGAGAACTGATTGTCATCCAGCCATGGAGTGACCACACAGGGTATAAAGACAATGGAGTCATAGCGAATAAAGTTATATAGGCCGCAGTTGGTTTTTCCCAGTTCGTCAACCGGGCAATTGCCGAACACGGTTATCTGCCCGTTCAAAAACGTGATGTAAGAGAAACCCCAGACAACGGAATTGGAACCGTCAAAGTCGATCCTTAAAAGGCCGTTGGTTGTCGGACTCGGGTAGGTAACCAGATAAGCTGAAGCCAGCCCATCGGGAGGTTTATTGGCCGTAACCGGAGAAAATGGACAGGCTGGAATAACACGATCCAGCGGCATTTCCGGAAAGTACATACCGCTGTCGTAACCGATCGAATTGCTTCTGGCGCCGGTGAAATAATTCCAGACCGTGAACTCGGGGAAAACCGTGCTGAGCCGCTTTCCTACTTTCGATAAAGCGGTATCAATTGAAGGCAAGGAAGTGTAAAAACGGCACGATTCCCAGATAGAACGAATGAAATTTATCCCGAATTTCTCGGCCAGAAAACCGGGCCACACAAAGGTTCCATAGGGATGATATCCGTTGGAAGTAAGAAAAGTATCGGGATAGTCGAAGAAATACGAAAGATAATTATAATTATCATTGACTTCGGGATATACTACTTCTTCAGAATAGGTGGCGGCGCTTTCCATCCACCAGACATCCTCCATCCCCCCCCCGGTATAGGCAAACTCAACCGCATGATAGTATTCATGGGTACAGGTGACCTTTTGATCGCCTATGACTTGCCCCTCGGGATCATCGTTGGGAGGAAATTGTGCGGTATCAAAGGTGCAATGAATCTGAATATAAGAATAAAAATCATTCCAGGAGGAGTCCCCCGGAGATTCTCGCACAGTGACACCATAAGCGCCGATTTTGAGAAGAAAAATGTCATAATACTGGTCGCCGTCGGAGGGATGCGGCAGGTATCCCAGATTCTGATGGTAGTGCCTGTAGCTGCTGTCGGCATAGATTCCGATTCTTTCCACATAATCCGGGACCTGGTTCATGTCCAGGTCCTCATTGGGGACGGATTCATAACCGACCAGGTCGTAATGAATCTTGAAATACCCCTCGGGAGAAATGTAAACGGAATCTTGGGTCGGTCGAGCCATATATTTAGCGGCCAGAGACTGCTGCTGGGGAGTCATAAGCCCCCAATTATCCTGAGCCTCTCTTACAAAAGGTGTGCCGCAACGTACCAGGTCGTTCCCGGCGCCCTTATAAATAACCGGTAGCTCGCGAGGGGCCAGAATAGCCTGCAAGTCTCGAAATATCTTTTCCCCGCGATTGATCTTACCCTCGGTAAAAGCCCTTTCGATCAGCGATATCGAGCCGCCGCTTTTATAACCGCTATAACCGCTGGAATTTGCGGCCACGGCAAAATGGCAAACTACTCCCATCCAGAGCAGGTTGATCCCGGCGATTTTGAAGAAATTCACATTCATTTTGTATTCAATTTCCCAATTTTATGACCATTATGAGGTAAACAGCGGTTTCGGGCAAGAAATTCTTCTACAATAATTTACAAATAAATCCAATTTTGTCAAGCTTTATAATTCCCGTAAGCACTTAAAAAGTAATGAATTATGCAAAATCTGCTCATTTTAAGTACTGACCGATGGCAAATGATAACTGCCATCTCCTCAACTTGCCCGCATAAGCCAAATCAATCCTCATTAACTCCGCATTTGAGACCTTTTCCATTCCCAATCGCAGGCCCGCGCCGACTGACCAGAGCATATCATTCAGCCTGAAATCCTCTCCCCGGCGACAGCTCTGTCCCAAATCAAGAAACTGGACCGCACCAAAATCGACCGTAAGAAGGGAAAGTCTTGTAAAAAACCGGTTTTCCAGGTTGATCCGAAGCAATTTGTCGCCGCCGTCAAAATTCTTTGGATACCCTCGCAGTCCATTGTTTTCACCTAGAAAAAGGCCGGTAGTTCGATCCGCCCTGAAATCCTCGGCATAAAGAACGAACAGGACCGGCGTCACCCAGCTATATTTGTTATTATAATATTTTATCGAAAGTATCTGCTGTTTCCTGAAGTCCAGATTCCCCAGATACCAATATTTCCGTAAAAAGCTGAAAAAGAGAAAATTGGCGCCCTGCCGGGCGGAGTGATTATAGGTCGATGCCAGCGTATTGTACAACCTGCGCCCGCGATCCGTATCAAAGGCCCATCCCACGGCCAGGGACGCGCTTTTCACCAATGGCAGGTCTTCATTCCGGGCAAAGCCGTTTATTCGTTTCGTCCTGAAATACTTTATATGGGATAGGCTCATTTGCGGGGTGACGCGAGAATAGGAACTGTCGGAGGGAAAACTGACTCCCTTTCCCACTCTTTCGGATATGACGACATTCTTATAAACATATTCAATTCCTGTCCTGATTTTACTGTTATACGTTCCCGACTGCAAAAGCGCGGTGAAATCAAACTCCTCTCCGGCGGTTTTGTTGGCAGCAACCTTCTGCCCACCGATATAGTATTCATCACGGCGGTCGATGCTGGTATAGCCGATGCCGTAGCTCATCCGGGCATTGAGAGAATAAAGCGGCCTATCCAGCGTGAAACTCTTAAGGCCAACCTCGGGATTATCGTTGTAATATATGCCAAAAATATATCGGCTGCCGAAAAGACGGCGCTCTGTATAGGAAAACTCCACATAGTCATCCTCAAATTCGCGGATACGAAGATTAAATGACAGGTACTGCCCATAGCCGAACAGGTTTTGCTCCTCAATCCCGAACTCATACGAAATCTGCCCCGCAACGCGGCTCATCGACGGCCCTCCCGAAAGAGTCCAGCGATCAAAAGTAGTCACCTTCATTATGCTCAGGCTGTCGCCGCTACGGTAAAGTGCAACCTGGGCATCCCATAAAAAGGGCAGTGTGCGAAGGTTGCGCTCCGTCTCGTAGGCCAGATCCTCGGAAAATCTATCTCCTTTCTTCTGAAGCAATTCCCTTTCTATGACAGATTTCCTGGTTCGCATGTGAAGCTTATTGGCCAGCCGAAAAAGCCAGTAATCGTAGCGGGATGAATCGGTATTGAATATATTGCGGTTATCGATAACGACCGAGTCAATCCGGAGCATGGAGGAATCGATCGTGGCCCCCTCCGTTGATACTCCCGATGCAACAATAATTACTAATATCGTCAGGCAAATGAAGTGAGAAAAAACAGAACAAAAAATCCGAAATGCATCCCTGTAAAACTCTCGTGTCATTCAACATCAAATATAATCAATTCTATGCGGCAACCATAGGAAATGAAGAAGCGGAAGCGCTGTGGGTAATGTCAATATTAGTGTGGAAATTGGTATATCCTTTTTTTCATTTATTTAGGCTGCTTTTTGTATCATGTTTTTGATGGTTTTTATTATTTCATTGTTTCTGTGCCATTTATGATTGAAATAGTTGAATAAAGCATA
>JAPLUR010000069.1 GCA_026397505.1 Candidatus Zixiibacteriota bacterium | reverse complement strand
ACTTCCGAAAGCGCAAAGACTATGTTTCTCCTGCTAAAATCTAACTCGTTATACGACATTAGGTGTCTCCTTTTGAATCAGCTTGTAAATCTTAAGGATACACCTCTTGTCGTTTTTACACACTTATAAAGATATTACCGGATTCAGGCAAACGTCGCAAAATGTCCTTGACTAAGCGTAATAATTCCTTATATTTCAAATGATTAGAGGTACTTGCCGAAACCCGGCTACTGCAATACAGGCCCCTAGGCGTTACTTGATTATGGCAGCGTCTGTTATGTCGATTCATTTTCTCGTTTCACTTGTCGGAGTTTCTTCCCTGGCGACCATTATTTTTAATTTATTGGTAGTAGAGTCTTCCCTGCCAATACCGATTATCCGATTGGATACTGATAGAAATTGGTTAAAGAATATATTTCATCTATGAGAGGAGTTTCAGGTGTCAAAGAGATTGTTAACAGCCGTTTTGCTGCTTTTGATTCTCGCCGTTTCCGCTTCAGCCGGAGATCTATATAAGGTTCTTGTAAAAAGTGAGAGGGAGGCAGGGATTCTGACTGCCACCGGAGCGGAGCCGGTGCTGGTCATATCCGACGGATATCTGGTCATCGCGGATCCGGCGTCAGTTTCAAAATTGACGGATTCCGGACTGGAAATTGAGTTTTTGGCCCATGATATTTCCCGAAACCAATTGGCGGTTGACAATCGCCTTGACCGCGGAAATGTAGGCAAATTTCCTATTCTTTACGAGGAAGGAAATTTGAGAATGTTCAAAGCCGATCTGGCGGAGCTGTCCAGGGCCGGGCAGAGTCCCGAACTGGCCCCTATCCTGACCGGGAAAATCGATATCGAATATAGTGAACCGATGGCGCTCACTTTTGCTCCCCGCGCCGAGAGTATTGGCCTTGATTCTCTTATCGGGCTGGTCGAGCAGGATTCGCTGCTTGCCTTTACGACGCGTCTACAGGCCTTCTATCGCCGTTACGCAGGGACCGACTCCAATTATGCCTCACGCGACTGGATTGCCCAGAAATTCCAGTCATTTAATTATGACTCGATAGAGATAGACAGTTTCACGGCCACCGTGGGCGGCCTTCCGGCCGCCTGCCAGAATGTGGTGGCAGTCAAGACTGGCAGTCTCTATCCCGAACTTCAGATAATAGTCGGCGCTCATCGCGATGCCGTTTCAGCTTCACCCGGCGCCGATGACAACGGCTCCGGT
This sequence comes from Candidatus Zixiibacteriota bacterium, assembly GCA_026397505.1. NCBI lineage: Bacteria > Pseudomonadati > Candidatus Zixiibacteriota > Candidatus Zixiibacteriota bacterium. The sequence continues at coordinate 30,165 of JAPLUR010000069.1, read as the reverse complement.
ACGGCGGCCGTTCTTGAGGTGGCAAGAATACTGAGGGATATCAATACTGATATTACATTTGTATTCATATTGTTTGATGCCGAAGAGCAGGGATTAGTGGGCGCCTATCACTATGTCAATGAGGCTAAAGCCCGCAGTGACAGCATCATTTATATGTTCAACATGGATATGATCGCCCATTTCGCCAACAGCACTCAGGCCAAATTATATCACGGAACCGACCAGACCTATTCCCTTCTCTGGCAGCATCTGGCCGATTCCCTGGTGGGAATATCGGGTTTCCTTTCGGGGAATAGCAGCGGCTCGGATCATTTCCCTTTCACGCAAAGCGGTTACCGCGCGACATTCGCGAGCGAATATATTTTCTCGACGGTCTATCACTCTCCGTCCGACAGCACGAAATACATGAATTTCGAATATATGACAGGCATGGTGCAGGCCTCACTGGCGACCGTGTACAGAGTCAATACCACTTACCTGCCGACCGGAACACTGCTCTTCTCATATCCTGTGGGCCTCCCGTCGGCACTCCCACCCGAAGCGACCACTTTGTTAGATATTTCCCTGGCAGGCACTTATGGAGAGATACCGGCCTCCGGCACCGGCCTGCTGCACTATTCAGTTAATGGCGGTGAGTATCAGACCGCGCCACTGACGGAGTTGTCCCCCGGAAACTATCAGGCGACGTTTCCCGCCGCCGGCTGTTACAGCAAGGTAGAATATTACTTCAGCATTCAGAACGGCTCAGGAGAAACATTCTCGGATCCGCGTGAGACTATTTTCCCCTATTCAGCATTAGTGGCCACGGAAAGCAATATTGTCTTTGCCGATAATTTTGAGACCGACAAAGGATGGACGGTCGGCGGTAACGCCACCGCCGGTCTCTGGAACCGCGGCTATCCGCTGGGCGGCGGTGATCGCGGCGACCCGCCCGCAGATTTCGACGGCTCCGGACAATGCGCCCTTACCGATAACCGCGACGGCGACACCGATGTCGACAACGGTGTCACCACTTATGCCTCCCCGACTTTCGACCTTTCCAACGGGTATGGCCGAATTCATTATGCCCGCTGGTTTTCAAACAACACCGGCAGTACTCCCAACACCGACTGGATGTATGTCTGGATTTCCAATAACAATGGGAGCAACTGGACCATGGTGGAGACTGTTGGACCGGTTTATCAGGCCAACGGCGGGTGGTACGAAAGATCATTTTGGGTCGGCGACTATCTGACACCCTCTTCACAGATGAAAATGCGTTTTGATGCTTCCGACCAGGGGTCGGCATCGTGCGTTGAAGCCGGCCTTGATGATTTCCAGGTTACCGCCTATTACTGCGTCACATTCACCTGCGGCGATCTTAACGACGACGGACTGATCAATATTCTTGATATCACCGCTCTGATCAACTTTCTCTATCGAGGCGGCACGCCGCCCGATCCAACGACTTCGGCTGATGTAAACGGCGACGGTATAGTAAATATTAAGGACATTACCCATCTGATCAATTTCCTTTACAAAGGAGGTTCGGCGCCTGCCTGTCCATAATCAGGCATCTGGCGCTTTATATCATATTTATCGATGGGTCGACGGCAATTTGGAGGAGCTATGAAATACAGGCGACTTTTATCCTTAGCCGCGGCAGTTCTGGGTTCTCTGTGCATGATATTTTCGGCCGTGGCGGTGCAGGACGAGGCCATCGTGGCGGAGCACAATGTCATCGCCTCCTTTGAGAGCATTCCCGCATCAGTAATCGAGCAGATAAAGACCGGCTACAGAATTTTCTACGGGCATACCTCGCATGGAAGCCAGATTGTCACCGGGATGGAGATGCTGCGAGACATCAACCCTCTTTATGATTTTAATAACGGTAAGGGAACTCTCTACATTCATGAATATGGCGACGACCTCGGCGGGCAGGGCGATACCACCTGGGTACCGCCGACGCGCGAGCATCTGGCCGAGCCGGGCGGCAACTATAATATCGTCATCTGGTCGTGGTGCGGCGGTGTGTCGGATAATACGGTCGAGGGAATAAATATCTATCTGAACGCCATCAATCAGCTCGAGCAGGAATATCCCAACGTTGTTTTTGTTTTTATGACCGGCCATCTTGACGGCGGCGGCCCGGCCGGTAATCTGTACCTTCGGAATAACCAAATCCGCGACTACTGTCGGAGTAACGACAAGATTCTCTTCGACTTTGCGGATATCGAGAGTTATGACCCTGATGGTACATACTATCCGGATGAAACCGATGCCTGCAATTGGTGTTCCGCCTGGTGCACGGGCCACACCTGCCCTTCCTGCGGCGGGTGCGCCCACTCACACTGTTTCAACTGCTTTCAGAAAGGGAAAGCATTCTGGTGGCTCATGGCGAAAGCGGCCGGATGGAACCAGGAACCCTCAACCTGCGGCGATATCAATGGTAATGGTTTTATAAATATCCAGGATATAACTCATCTTATTAATTTTATCTATCGTGGCGGCCCGGCGCCGGTGCCGCCTGCGACCGGAGATGTCAACAACAGCGGTGCAGCCAATATTCAGGATATCACTTATCTCATAAATTACCTTTATAAAGGCGGCCCGGAACCGGTTTGCCCATGACACTGTAATCCTGACTCGGGAAGAAATAATTACTCTTGACAGAATATAGCATTTTGTCTATATTAAAGGTGTAAGGAATGACTCATCTTCTTCCCTCGATGAGCGGACTTTCAGAAAGTATTACCGCCATGCTTTTTGATGATTTCAAGCCTGTCAAAGATGGGAGGTATCAAAATGGTCAGAAGACTTCTAAGGCAAGCAATCCTCATCACGGCCAGCCTGATTCTGGCTGCCGGAAATTATCTTTACGCCGGTGAAACCGCGGCCGGCACTCAATTGCCCGAATTGGTGACAATCCGCACCGCCTGCAACCGGATCACGCTCAATAATTGTGGCAATCTTGGGCACCAAGGGATGGGTGGTTACAATTTCAATTTCTTCAATGATTGCGACACCACCGAGAATTATGGTGGTCAGAATGATAATGCGACCATATATCTTTATGATGCCAGTCCCTTCTTGCTGCGTGTTAAGGGAAATAACCCCGGCGACACCATCCTGAACTCCTGCATTTATGATGCGGACTCGCTATACCGCAATGGCTTCCGGCCGGTTGGAGGGCTTACGGTTGATTCCAGTCAGCCGGACTACCAGTATGCTCAGGCGGAATTCATGAGCCATGATTCAGCTATCGCTGTGACGTGCGAATATTGGATGCCGTTGCATCCCGATACCTGCGGAATGCTTATTCAGAAGATGAGAGTATTTAATCGGACAGCGTCTGCACTTAGCAATGTGATGATCGGTGAGCTTATGGATTGGGATGTTCCTTCTGATTCAGACGTATCAGGCGTAGAAAATGGCTCCGAGTTTGATACCACGCGACAATTGATGTGGTGTTTCGGGGCCGAATACGGTCTGGATAGCATTGCCAATAATGATTGTGTTCCGGCAGACATGCGCGCGGGCGGCTTTGCCTATCTTAATGGCTATAAGCTACCGGCCTACAACTCGGCCGATCGGTTCGGCACTGTCACCGGCATGTTCACCGGTTTGGTCATTGACTGGATTTACCGGACTCATCCGACCGGCAACTTTATCCCACAGCAGTTGTACAACAAGTTGAATACCTTCAGCGGCTACCAGCCGTGGGTATCGACACAGCCGACCATGGAAGATTCGCTGTATCAGGATCTAATCCTGGTGGCCTACTTCGGTAAAAAGAATCTGGGTGTGAACGATACTCTGGTCTGGATCAAGGTTCTTGCGGCCGAGTATGATGGCGGCGCCTTGGGGCTTAAGGCCAGAGTGGACAAAGCGAAACAGTGGTGGAGAAACCGGTTCAATATTGCTCCAAAGGTAATCGACCCGGGTGAGAAGTGGGCGATGAGCGGCCATCCGATTAGTTTTACCGTCAGCAGTTTTGACCTTGACGGCGATCCTATCAATTTGACGGCAACCGGCTTGCCGGAGAGCTCGACCTTTACCGACAATGGAAATGGTACCGGGGCTTTCAACTGGACGCCTCCGGACAGTGGCCATTTCTCCTTTATGGTAACGGCCAGTGATGGCAAAGCGACCGGATCGCAGCTCATTAAAGTTACCGTTATTTATACCTGCTGTGTGGTGCCCGGCGATGCCAACCATGATGGTAAAGTCGACATTAGGGATATTACATGTATCCTTAATTTTATGTATCATTCTTGGGGATGCAATATTCCCTGTAAGGGCGGTCCCGGGAAGTATCCTGAAGCGGATGCCAACTGTAATGGGATAACCAACATTGCGGATGTGACTTATCTCATTAAATACTTATATGGGAGCGGTCCTGCTCCGATTTGCGGGCCAATGTGATGCGAACACCCAGGCCTATTTGATGGCTGAGTTGGCAATGCAAAAACCAGGTCAGGGGTGTGGCCCCCGACCTGAGTTATGTACTGAAGCTCTATGAAATGTCGGCCTAACCAGACCATATTGGCGATATCATTGGACAGCTTTTGAAACGGGCACAAGACTATCTCGTCCGATGAATTACGGAAGGAATGGGTTTTTGCTCACCGGCCGGAATTCAGCTTCTCCCTGAAATAAAACAATCGCGACTTGATTACTCTTCCGTCTTACCCGTAAGTCATTACAAAGCAATATATTATATTGTCATTACCTGCCTCGATCCGGATAAAAATGCAATTGTCAGTCAAATATTTAGCAAGTGTTCATTGGCTTTTTAAAAAGAGAAATTTTTCACAAAGTTTATAATTTCTCTTGTCAGCCCGAGGAAATATTATTATATATCCCACAATGAGTAATGCCGAGCATGACTTCGGATTTAGAAAACCCAACCAGTTGCAGATTGGTAACATTGGGTTAGAGAAACAGGATATTTGTAGTTCTAAATTACTGGATTGAGGTTTATGGCAAAAACTTCTCAAAAAATCGGTGACCAAGCCTTGCTGGAAAGGTCTCATTTTCAGCAATTGCTTGATGCTTTGGGCAAACGGGGATATAAAGTCGCCGCACCAACAGTCCGGGATAAGGCCATTGTCTATGATGAAGTGGCTTCCGTCGAAGAGCTTCCCATCGGCTGGACGGACGAGCAGAGCGGCGGCACATATCGCCTGAAAAAGCGGGATGAGCCTACTCTCTTTGGGTATGTCGTCGGCCCGCAGTCCTGGAAAAAGTATCTCTTTCCACCCGAAATTAAACTCTGGGAGGCCAAGAAGAGCTCTACCGGATTTCAGATTTCCTCGGAAAAAACGACTCCTCCAAAAATGGCGCTGGTGGGAGTCCGTGCCTGTGAATTGCAGGCTATCGCCATCCAGGACAAGGTTTTTTCGGAAGGGGAATATGTCGATCCTTTCTATCTGGCCCGCCGGAAGAATATCTTCATTCTGGCGGTCAACTGCACCCGCGCCGGCGAGAACTGCTTCTGTGCTTCCATGAAGACCGGCCCCAGGGCGGGCGCCGGATTTGACCTGGCGTTGACAGAGATTATAGACAGGAAAAACCATCATTTTGTGGTCGAAATCGGCACCGAATTGGGCGCCGAGATTCTCGCGGAAGTCTCCTGCGAAAAGGCCGGCGAGGAAATCACGGCGGCGGCCGAAAAGGCGATCGCCCAGGCCTCCAAACAGATGGGCAAGACCATGGACACTACCGAGATAAAGCAGCTTCTTTTCCGCAATCTGGAGAATCCGCGGTGGGATGAGGTGGCCGAACGGTGTCTGGGCTGCTGCAATTGCACGATGGTTTGCCCCACCTGCTTCTGCATGAATGTCGAAGATTACACCGACCTGAAAGGGGCGACGGCCGAACGACGCCGCAAATGGGATTCCTGCTTCACCGTGGATCATTCATATATTCATGGCGGCAGTATAAGAAATTCGAGTAAGTCTCGTTATCGCCAGTGGCTGACTCACAAACTGGCGTACTGGATTGACCAGTTCGGGACTTCCGGTTGTGTTGGATGCGGGCGCTGTATTACCTGGTGCCCGGTAGGAATTGACATTACGGAGGAGGTCCGGGCCATTCGCGAAAGCGCCCTGGTCGGCACTTCCGCTGTTTCAATGAAGGAGAAAAGTCATGGAAAACCTTGAACCTCTCTTGGCCGGACATCCATTCTTTCAGGGTCTGGACCTGAAGCATCTTAAGGTGCTGGTGGGATGCGCTACCAATGTCGTTTTCAATTCGGGGCAGTTCGTTTTTCGCGAGGGAGAGGATGCCAATCAGTTTTTTGTTATCCGACAGGGCAAGGTCGTCGTGGAAACCTTCTCGCCGGTCAAAGGCGCCATCCCGATTCATACCCGCGGACAGGGTGAGGCTCTGGGCTGGTCGTGGCTGATTCCGCCATATAAATGGCATTTCGACGCCCGCGCTTATGAACTGACCCGGGCCATTGCCCTCGACGGGAAATGCCTTCGCGAAAAGTGCGAGGCTGACCACGAGTTCGGCTATGAGATAATGAAGCGCGTCGCGCGAGTCATCGCCGAACGCCTCGAAGCCTGCAGAGTACAGCTTCTGGATGTATATGGCGACCAAGGATGAAAGGCAGATAACCATGGGTGATATAAACAGTAATCCGATGCTTCCCGAAATGTACAGCCTCCAGCGGATGCGTAAGGAGACTTACGACACCTTTACCATGGAACTGGAGCCGACCAGTGGGAGCCGGGGAATATCCTATAAACCCGGGCAGTTCAATATGCTCTATGTTTATGGCATCGGTGAAGTCCCAATTTCTATCAGCGGCGACCCGGCCGTACATAGAACCCTGGTCCATACGACCCGGGCGGTTGGGACGGTGACCAAAGCCATGTGGCTGCTCAAGCGGGGCGATCAGCTGGGTGTCCGGGGACCTTTCGGCAACTCCTGGCCGGTGGAAGAATCGAACGGGCGGGATGTGGTCATCGTGGCCGGCGGAATCGGCCTGGCCCCCCTGCGGCCGGTGATTTATCAGCTTTTGAGCGAGCGTTTCAAGTACGGCAAGGTGGTGCTTCTCTATGGAGCGCGCACCCCGGAGGACCTGCTCTATCGACAAGAGCTGGAACAGTGGCGGGCCCGTTTCGATCTGGATGTGCATGTTTCGGTCGATCGTGCCTCAGGAAACTGGCAGGGCAATGTGGGGGTGGTTACCACTCTCATTCCCAATGCGCAATTTGATCCCATGCATACTCTGGCCATGGTCTGCGGGCCGGAAATCATGATGCGGTTCACGGTTCTGGAATTACAGAAACGCGGCATCGCATTGGATAAGATTTATGTTTCGGCGGAGCGGAACATGAAATGCGGCATAGGTCAATGCGGGCATTGTCAGTACGGACAGGCCTTTGTCTGCAAGGACGGTCCCGTATTCCGATTTGACACGATTGCTGACCTTTTTACGAAGCGAGAAATTTGATATGACCCATAAACGCAAACCAAAACTGGCTGTCTGGAAATTCGCATCCTGCGACGGCTGCCAATTGAGCCTCCTCGATTGCGAGGATGAGCTTCTGGCCGTGGCCGGCGAAATTGAGATCGCCAACTTCCCCGAGGCCTCGCGCGCTGTCGTGGGAAGGTCGTACGATCTCTCGCTGGTTGAAGGATCTATCACCACGCCTCACGATGCGGAACGGATTCATCGGATCCGCCGCTCCTCGAAAGTCCTGGTGACCATCGGCGCCTGTGCCACCACCGGCGGCATTCAGGCCCTGCGAAATTTCAAAGACGTGAAAGAATTCACCTCTATCGTCTATGCCTATCCGGAGTATATCGAAACCCTTCACAAGTCGACCCCTATCAGCGATCATGTCAAGGTCGACTTCGAACTGAACGGCTGTCCCATCAATAAAATGCAGCTGGTGGAGGTCCTCTGCGCCTATTTGAACGGTCGCAAGCCGAATACGCCGCGTCACAGTGTCTGCATGCAGTGCAAGGCTCGCGGCCATGTTTGTGTCATGGTCGCCCACGGCACACCCTGTCTCGGTCCGGTGACGCATGCCGGATGTGATGCCATTTGCCCGGGATATGATCGCGGTTGCTACGGCTGTTTCGGCCCCAAAGAGTCTCCCAATACACGGTCTCTGGGTCGCCAATGGGGCAAAATGGGCGTTTCCGACCCCAACCTGGTGCGCGCTTTCCGCAGTTTCAATGCCTACTCTGACGCTTTTCGCAAGGAGAGTGAATTCCATGAGAAGTAGAACTATCAAGGTTGATTATCTGGCCCGGGTGGAGGGTGAGGGCGGGCTGTATGTCAAGATAAAGAATCGCGCGGTGGTGGATGTTAAATTGCGCATTTTCGAGCCGCCCCGTTTCTTCGAGGCTTTTTTGAGAGGACGCAACCATAGCGAAGCCCCCGATATTACCGCCCGCATTTGCGGTATCTGCCCGATTGCCTATCAAACCAGCTCCGTGACGGCGATGGAAAATGCTTTCGGAGTGAAAGTGGAGGGTCAGCTGCGGGCATTGCGGCGTCTCATCTACTGCGGCGAATATATCGAAAGCCATGTTCTGCATGTCTATCTTCTGCATGCCCCCGATTTTCTGGGTTATGAAGATGCCATCAGAATGGCCAAGGATTTCCCCGATGCGGTTAAAAATGCTCTGAAGCTGAAAAAAATCGGCAACGATTTGATGACTCTTGTCGGCGGCCGCGAAATCCATCCCATCAATATGAAGGTGGGCGGATTCTATAAGGTGCCCAACAAGAAGGAACTGGAGACTTTCGTTGAACCGCTGAAATGGGCCAGAGATGCCGCTCTGGAAACGGTCAAGCTTGTCGCCACCTTTGATTTCCCGGAACTGGAGCAGGATTATGAATTTGTCGCGCTGCGCCATCCCGATGAATATCCTCTGTTCGATGGACGTCTGGTTTCCAACAAAGGGCTGGATATTCCGATCGCCGATTTTGAGAAGCACTTTGAGGAACTCCATGTCGAGCATTCGACTTCTCTGCATTGTGTACACAAGGAGCACGGTTCTTATTTGGTCGGCCCGCTGGCCCGCTACGCCCTGAATTTTGACAAACTGACCCCCTCGGCACAGCAGGCGGCGCGGGCGGCCAAACTGGATGAAGTATGCCGTAATCCATTCAAGAGCATTATTGTTCGCAGTGTCGAAACGGTCTATGCCTGCGAAGAGGCTCTCCGAATCATCAAAGAGTACGAAAAACCGGAGAAGCCGGCCATTGACATCGTACCGAAAGCAGGTATCGGATGCGGCTGCTCGGAAGCCCCCAGGGGAATCCTCTATCACCGTTATCGCCTCGACGAGAACGGCGTGATTCTGGATGCCAAGATTGTTCCGCCGACTTCCCAGAATCAGGGAATCATCGAAAGTGACCTGCGCGAGTTTGTCAGCAGGAATCTGGCCCTGTCCAACGAGAAGCTGACCTGGCAGTGCGAGCAGGCAATCAGAAATTATGACCCCTGTATTTCCTGTTCCTGCCATTTCCTGAAATTGCATATTGAACGGGAATAAGGGCGGTTGAAATGAAATCCGAAGGGGTTTCCGAAAAAAAACCCCGACTGCTTCTTATCGGCGTGGGCAATCAATACCGCAAGGATGATGCAGCAGGTTTGATAGTTGTCCGGAGTCTGAAGAATCAGGCTCCGGCTTTCCTTGAAATTATTGAGGAAAGCGGTGAAGGGGCGAGTCTGATGGAGCGATGGCGGGAAGTTGATGGTGTCATTATGGTTGATGCGGTCAGTTCCGGCGCTCCTCCGGGGACCATTCACCGGCTGGACGCCCGCCGTCAATCGATCCCGACCGATTTCTTTTCCTATTCCACCCATGCCTTCAGCGTGGCCGAGGCGGTAGAGATGGCCCGTATCCTGGACCAGTTGCCGCCGCGGATGATTATCTATGGAATTGAGGGGGAATCTTTTAAATTTGGGACAGGGCTCTCCCCCGCTCTGGAATCGGCCGTACCGCAGGTTGCGGAATCAATTCTGAATGACGTAGAGATAATGTCCAAAGAAACAGAGCGGAAGCAAGAAAGGCTCTGAGGAAAAATGGCATCTGCCGGCAAGAAAAGAAAGATAGCGGTTTGGCTCATACAGAACAGCAAATATGTCTAAGGAGACTCCGTATCACGGTGCGCGGCGCGGTACAAGGAGTGGGTTTTCGCCCCTTCGTATTTCGCCTTGCCACCGAGCTGGAACTGACCGGCTGGGTGAATAATTCCGCCCGGGGCGTCACCATTGAACTGGAAGGCCCCGAGAATAGACTCGAGCGATTCCTCCTGCGAGTCGGACCGGAAAAACCGCCGCGGTCGTTTATCCAGAGTCTTGAATATTCTTATCTCGACCCAAGCCATTATAAGAGCTTTGAAATCCACGAAAGTGATCAGACCGGTGACAAAACGGCTCTCATCCTGCCCGATATTGCAACCTGCCCTGACTGTCTCAATGATATGCGGGATTCTAAGAACCGGCGTTATCTTTATCCTTTCACCAATTGTACCAATTGCGGCCCCCGCTACAGCATTATTTCGGCCCTGCCGTACGATCGCCCCAATACGACCATGTCCTATTTTGTCATGTGTGAGGAATGTCGGGACGAATATGAAAACCCGCGAAATCGCCGTTTCCATGCCCAACCCAATGCCTGCCCGAAATGCGGCCCGCATATTGAACTATGGGATGCTAAAGGTAAAGTGGAACAAAGCAGTCACGCGGCGCTGTTGGCGGCTGCAGAGGGAATCAGAAACGGACATATCGTGGCTGTAAAAGGGATTGGTGGATTTCATTTAATGGTGGATGCTCGCAATGATGAGGCGGTAATAGGACTGCGGCAAAGGAAGGGGCGCGAGGAGAAGCCTTTCGCCCTGATGTATCCGTCGCTGGAAGCGGCGCGAAGGGAATGCCATGTCTCCGACCTGGAGGCTCGACTATTGCTTTCTCCCGAATCACCCATTGTCCTTTTGAAACGACATGCGCCCGCTGACACCGCGGTCGGAAGTATTTCGTCTTCGATTGCCCCTGGGAATCCCCACCTGGGGATCATGCTGCCCTACTCACCCCTGCACCATATCTTAATGGATGAACTTGGTTTCCCTATCGTCGCCACCAGCGGAAATATTTCGGACGAACCGATTTGCACCGATGAAAGAGAGGCTCTGGCACGGCTGGGTGGCATTGCCGAGTTATTTCTAGCACATAACCGCCCTATTGCCCGACCGATTGATGATTCGGTGGTAAGAGTAATGATGGGACGGGAAATGGTCATCCGCCGGGCGCGGGGATATGCCCCTCTGCCGGTGCCACTCAAAAAAGAGATGCCCCGAATTTTCGCCGTGGGCGCACATCTCAAAAATACCATAGCTATTTCCATCGGAAAAGAAGCATTTATCAGCCAGCATATCGGCGATCTGGAGACGGCTCAGGCCTATGAAGCATTTGAAAATGCCGGCGCCGATTTTCGCAAGCTTTACGATTTCGCCCCGAAAATGCTCGCCTCCGATCTGCATCCCGGCTACCTCTCTTCCCAGTTTGCCGAAAAACAGGGATTACCAGTGGTACACGTTCAGCACCATTATGCCCATATTCTTTCCTGCATGGCGGAAAACGAAATCACTCCTCCGGTTCTGGGCGTTTCATGGGACGGCACCGGACTCGGCACCGACGGCACTATCTGGGGCGGCGAATTTCTGGAAATATCGGAATATGGCTTCCGGAGGGCGGGATATTTCCGCACCTTTCCCCTCCCGGGAGGTGATAAGGCAATCAGAGAACCAAGGCGTACAGCTCTGGGGCTTTTATTTGAGATGTATGGGGGGAAAATGCCGGAGCAATTGAATATGCCTTCTATTGCCGCCTTTACTTCTCAGGAAATGGCAATTCTGAAGCAGATGCTTGAAAAGTCAATCAACTCGCATTATACTTCCAGCGCCGGACGGCTCTTTGATGCGGTCGCCTCCATAATAGGAATCAGGCAGGAGACAAAGTATGAAGGACAGGCAGCTATGGAACTGGAATATGCACTTGATGGATTTGACACCGAAGCATCATATCCTTTCCTGATTGATTGTAATTCGGAAACCAAAATAATCGACTGGCAGCCAATGATAGAAGAGGTGATTAAAGATCGGCGCAGTGATGCTCCCGGCGGTCTGATAGCGGCCAGGTTTCATAATACGATGGTCGAAATAATTGTGGAAATGGCCCGAAGCAGCGGTGAAAAAAGGGTTGTTCTCAGCGGCGGTTGTTTTCAGAATCGCTACCTGACAGAGCGGGCGGTCACCCGGCTTCGAGCCGAAGGATTTCTCCCCTGCTGGCATCAGAGAATCCCCCCTAATGACGGCGGCATCGCTCTGGGGCAAATAGTGGCGGCGGCGATGGCGGATTCAAAGGAAGGAAATGAATAAATGTGTTTAGCAATTCCCGGCAAGGTGTTAAGTATTACCGGTGATGATCCTCTGACACGAACCGGACGGGTCAGTTTTGGCGGCACTATCAGAGAGGTCAATTTAACCTGTGTGCCTGAAGCCAACGTCGATGATTATGTCCTGGTTCATGTCGGGGTGGCGATAAGTGTTATCGACGAACAGGAGGCCGAACAGGTCTTCGAGTACCTGGCCGAAATTGAGAGATTATCCGATTCCGGAGACGAGAAACAGTGAAGTATCTCGATGAATATCGTGATGGCCGGGCCGCCCGGGAATTTGCCAAAGCCATCGCTCGAGTTGTCACCCGTCCCTGGATCATTATGGAGGTCTGCGGGGGACAAACCCATGCCATTGTCAAATTCGGCGTGGATGAACTTCTGCCCAAAGAAATCACTCTCCTGCACGGCCCCGGCTGTCCGGTCTGCGTCACGCCGGTGGAGTTGATCGATAAAGCGGTCGAAATCGCCTCGCGACCCGGAGTGATTTTTGCCTCCTTCGGCGATATGCTCAGAGTGCCGGGCACGTCCGGAGACCTCCTTTCGGTCAAGGCTTCCGGGGGGGATGTCCGGATTGTCTATTCTCCGCTGGACGCCCTCAAGATTGCCCGGGAGAATCCCGAAAAGGAAATAGTTTTCTTTGCCGTCGGTTTTGAAACGACCGCTCCGGCTAATGCCATGGCCGCAGTCCAGGCGAAGCAGATGGAGCTGAAAAACTTCTCGCTGTTGGTGTCCCATGTTCTGGTCCCCCCTGCCATCGAGGCGATTCTCTCTTTCTCCGATAATCGTGTTCAGGGTTTCCTGGCTGCCGGGCATGTCTGCGCGGTCATGGGATATACCGAATATGAACCGATCGCAAGTAATTATCATGTCCCCATTATAGTCGCCGGATTCGAGCCGGTGGATATCCTTCAGGGAATTTATATGTGTGTCCGCCAACTGGAGGAAGGGCGCGCAACAGTGGAAAATCAATACTCCCGGGTTGTGAATCGCGCCGGCAACCTGCCGGCTCAGAAATTGATGAGAGAAGTATTTCGGGTCATCCCGAGAAAATGGCGCGGCATCGGGGAAATTCCTTTCAGCGGTCTGGGTCTTGAGGGCGAGTATAAATTCTTTGATGCCGAACTCCGTTTCGACCTGGCCGGCAGATCGGTCGAGGAAGCCTCGGAGTGCATCAGCGGTCTGATTCTGCGCGGGGTAAAGAAACCTCCGGAATGCCCGGCCTTTGCCGCCCGTTGCAATCCCGAGCATCCGCTGGGGGCGACCATGGTCTCTTCCGAAGGGGCCTGTGCGGCATATTACCGTTACCGCCGTTTTCAACCTCTATCGGATAATTCAATTATAGGATAAAGAATCTGATGACCGAAAAGAAGGATTTCCAGCTTTCCTGCCCGATCCCGATATCGGAATACCCACATATCCTTCTCGCCCATGGGGGCGGCGGCCGACTGATGCATCAGTTGCTGGAGAAGATAATTGTCCCGGCATTCAGTAACGAAGCTCTCGAGGCGCGCCATGATGGAGCAGTTTTGAATCTGCAGAATACCCGACTCGCCTTTACGACCGATTCCTACGTCGTCAAGCCGCTTTTCTTCCCCGGTGGGGATATCGGAGCGCTGGCGGTTTATGGAACGGTCAATGACCTGGCGATGTGCGGCGCTCGCCCTCTTTATCTGAGCGTCGGATTTATTCTGGAGGAAGGACTGCCGATGGAAACATTCTGGAAGGTGGTTCAATCAATTCGGAAGGCCGCCGAAACAGCCGGGGTGCAGATCGTTACGGGTGATACGAAAGTTGTTGACCACGGCAAAGGAGACGGGATTTTCGTCAATACCGCCGGCATCGGGATAATTGCTAGAAATATCAATATCTCTCCTGCCGGAGTTAAGGTGGGAGATGTGGTCCTTCTCAGCGGCGATATCGGCCGCCACGGTATGGCTATAATGGCTGCCCGGGAGGGTCTGGCTTTTGAGTCAACTATCGAAAGCGACTGCGCGCCTTTATCCGAGCCGGTTATGAACCTGCTCGCGGCGGGAATAGAAATTCGCTGCCTCCGCGACCTGACCCGCGGCGGTCTGGCCAGCGCCCTGGTCGAGATTGCCGAAACATCAAAATGCCATATTGAGATTGAGGAGACGGCTATCCCGGTTCAGGAGAATGTTAAAGGGGCCTGTGAAATTCTTGGTCTGGATCCCCTATACGTGGCCAACGAGGGGCGCATGGTGGTTTTTGTGAGGGCTGCCGATGCGGAAAAAGCGTTGGCCCTCCTGCGGGCGCACCCATGCGGAGCCCATGCAGCCATTATTGGCCACGTTCACCAAGCGCCGGCATCGATGGTCACGATGAAAAGCAGGATTGGCGCCAGCCGTATTGTCGATATGATTAGCGGCGAACAATTACCGCGAATCTGCTAACTCATTTTGCGCCCTTCTCTTCAGTAAATCCATTTTGGGGGCATTTTCTCACCTTGCAAGGAAATTCGGGAATTAATTGGCCCCACTGCCATTGCCGCACTAATTACCTAAAAACATATCGAGATATGCTTCTTGGGCATCCGGAGGAGGAATAAATCAGACAAATAATGTCTTGTCACTTAAGCAGATAATGAATATTTGGGCTTGACAAAAGGATTTTCGATAACTATGTTTGCTAAGTGCGAAAAAGATTTTCATTTAATATGAGAGCACATTTATCTGGTTTTGAGCATGCTGGATGCTTTGATGTTCATTTTTGGTTGCATTGCTTTTGCTAAATCATTATTTTTCTGCCGGTGGTTAATTTGCATTTGGAGGGTGGTCTTTTCTGGAAGTACGGCCGGGAAGTTCATTGGCGAGGAAAATTCGCTATCTGAAATATGTCTTGCTTCATGTCCTATGCTACAAGACCATTAAACCCTTAATCAATGGAGGTAGTTGATGATCTATCTTGTCAACCCTGTTGAGCAGAACAAGGGTGCTTGCACAAAGAAGGTTTGTGCCACTCTATGTTTGATACTCTGCGGTTCAAGATTCTGTGGTGCCAAGCCTCTTTATGGCGTGCCGGAATAATCATAAGGGCACAAAACAGCAAAATTTGAAGGAGGTAAAGATGGTTTACCTTATTCAGCCGATTGAAGGCGGCAGAAGCGCTTGCCCGAAGAAGATCTGCTCAGTTGTCTTCTGCGGTGTTAAGCCTCTCTATGGCATTGGGCCATAAGAGATTATTCCCTGCTAAACCTTTAGATCCTGAGGAGGATTAGAATGATCTATCTAATTAATCCAGTCGACTTGATGACGGATGCAAAGAAAGGGTGCAAGATATTCTGCACTACGTATTGCGGGGCAAAATGCCCGCTTGATTTCGTGCAGCCTTTATACGGCATTCCTATCTGAAGTCTCGGGGAAATTAAGTAAGGAATGGGTCGGTTACTGACCCTTTTAGATTCGATTCGGGTGGTTCCCGCTTCCGCGGGAGCCATCCTTGCTAATGGCGTCAAAGCCGATGGCCTGTTCCTGATAACTATATTTCATAACCCAAAACACCCTGAGGAGGTGAAAGAATGATTTACTTGGTTGATCCGAATGCTGTAAAGCAGGTCTGCCCGTTTCTCTGTAGCGGCAAGCTCTGCAAAGGGGTAGTTTATCCCTGCTATGGCGTACCGCCGATTGAAATTTAGAGTAATCGGCTTAACTATGAGGTGAAATTATGACCTATCTGATTGAACCGACGGTCGTCAAAGGACCTTGCGTTTTGAAAGGATGCACCAGTTTTTGCGGGATAAAGCCCTGCTATGGTGTTGTCATAGTACCGGAGTAATTTTCGGGTAAATTCACTGGGATTACTGGTTTGCCCCGGGCCGTCTGGAAATGGCCCGGGGACAATCAGGCAGTATATAAGATGCACGCCGGACAAGAGGAGGACTGCTCCTCCCCTGGCCCGGATTACCTACTAACCTTAACAACAGGAGTAACAAGGATGACTTATCTTGTTGAACCCCGGGTTAATTCCAAAGAGGTATGCCCCTTACTGGGCTGTAAGACCTATTGCGGGATTAAACCCTGCTACGGCGTACCACCTGATACGATTTAGGAAGAAGAGGCAAGGCTGACCGATCCAATACCGGGCCTATTTCTCCTGTACCAACAGGAGCGGGCTGCCCTTGCTGAAATGTGTAACGTTAAACTTTGGTGAGGTTAGAATGATTTTCCTCATTGAACCTGTTTCAGCAACGAAAAACAGATGTCCGTCACTCTGGTCCTGCGGGGAAAGGCTCTGCCCTATTCTCTGCCGTACCCTGATCTGACGGCCATCCGAGTGGATTGGTAAGGCAAAGGAAAAAAGCCGTGTGGAAAAATTCTCCGGAGAGGACTATCCGCATATGCCTCAAGGAATTCATTGTGAAATCCGGCATGGAGAGGGGGCTAACACCTCTCCATGTTTGAACTATGAGATGAAAGAAAAATCCTATGTGGAAGCTGTCTCGATATAATCATTTTCAACCATGGGAGGACGGCTATCATATCGCTTACAACGCTCGCTCGGGAGCGGTAGCCCTGATGACCTCCGAAAACTACACTCTTTATCACAAAATAGCCGACAAGCTGTCGGCCGCGGCCGAGCCCGAATTCAGTCCGGAGGAACAGGAACTCATCAAGCAGTTGAAATACGGCTCCTTTGTGGACGCCGGTGACAGGGATGAATGGAATACCATCAGGTTCCAGCACAATCTGGCCCGCTATGACCAGTCATCGCTGGGGCTGACCCTCGCCCCAACCATGGCCTGCAACATGGCCTGCCCTTATTGCTATGAGGGGAATAAGAAAGGCCGGATGTCGGCCGAAATAATTGAATCACTCCTTAATTTCGTGGAGAAAAAAGCAAAAGGGTTGACCCAACTCGATATTGCCTGGTATGGCGGCGAGCCGCTGCTGGCCTTAGACATAATCGAGGATTTGACCGAATCTTTCCGGGACCTCGGCAAGGAATATAAATTCGAATATAACGCCTCGATGATCTCCAACGGATATCTGTTGAATAAGGAAAATGTCGACAAACTGACCCAATTAGGCGTTAAACAAATACAGGTGACTCTGGATGGCCCCGCCCGCTTCCACAATCTGAAACGACCGCTTAAGAATGGTCAGGAGAGTTTTGACACCATTATCAAAAACCTTGTTTACGCCTCGACGAAGATCGGTGTCGGTATCCGGGTCAATGTCGATCGTAGCTTTACCATAGATGTTATCGCCGAGCTTCTGGACGAATTGACCAAAGCCGGTATTCGCGAGCGCATCGGTCTCTATTTCGGGCAACTGGAAGCTTCAACCAAGGTATGCTCCAATATTTCCGAGAGCTGCTATGATGCCGCCGACTTTTCCAGGGTTGAGATTGACTTTTATCGCCTTTTGCTGGATAAAGGCTTTAGAATAGACAAACTACCGCAACCATCGGTCACTTTCTGCATGGCTCAAAATGTAAATTCCTTTGTGATTGACCATGAAGGAAATCTCTGCCGATGTTATAATTATGTAGGGGATCCTGCCAAAGCTATGGGCAATATCCGGGATGAAATCGACTATCAGCATCCCAATTTCGTCAGCCTTTTCGAATTCGATCCGTTTATGGATGAATCATGCAGCGAGTGCGGCATTTTGCCGGTCTGCATGGGGGGCTGCCCTTCGCGTCGCGCCGATCGCGATCTTCCCAAAGAAAAAATGTGTGACACCTGGAAACATAATCTGCAGCCGATGCTTGAAATAATAGCACGCTCGAGACAACAGCAAGTTGCATCTGCCAGAAAGGAGCAATAATGAGCGAATTCAAAATTTTTCCGAAAGTCGTTATCTGGGAGGTTACCTTTGCCTGCAATATGCGATGCCTTCATTGCGGCACATCCGCGGGTAAGAGACGCCCGGATGAGTTGACGGCGGAAGAGGCTTTAAACCTTATAGATGAACTGACCGGTCTGGGATGTGAAGAGATCACTCTTTCCGGCGGAGAGCCGTTGTTAAGAGAGGATTGGAAACTGCTGGCACAGAGAATAAAAGACCGGGGCGCCAAGTCATATCTTATCACGAATGGTCTGGCCGTGACAGCAGAAGTGGTTGAGGATTTTGCACGGCTGAAATTCAGCGATATCGGCGTCAGTTTTGACGGGACCGAAAAGACCCACAATTTCATCAGGCAACGCGATGACAGCTGGCAAAAGGCCTTTGACGCCATGCGCATGATGGCCGATAACGGTAATATACGCTTCTGCGCCGTGACACAGGTTTCTAATATAAACCTGAACGAACTGGATGATATCAAACTCATACTGCAGGATGCCGGCTGCAAGCTTTGGCGCATCCAGCTGACAACCAATACCGGGCGGATGCAGCAGCATAAAGACCTCATCATGTCTCTGGATAATTATCCCAAACTGATTGATAAACTGCTGGACTTGAGAACGCAGAAGGATATGGTGGTCGATGTCGGCGAGAATATCGGTTATTATGGATGCAAGGGCGCCAAGCTGAATGATGATTATCCATATTTCGGCTGTTATGCCGGAACGTTGGTGGCCGGAATTGAGTCAAACGGAGCGGTAAAAGGGTGTTTATCGATGCCGGAGCAGTATGTCGAGGGGAATATCCGTGACTCCTCTTTCACCGAAATCTGGAACCGTCCGGGCGCCTTCGCCTACAACCGTCAGTTCACACGCGAAACGGCCGACGGCGAATGCCGTGAGTGTAAATACCTTCCTCTCTGCCGAGGCGGCTGCACCACAACTTCCGTTTCAGCTTCAGGTCGTCGGGCGGATAATCCTTTCTGCATCTATCGCATGGAGAAAAAACAGGGCATAACCGGCGAGGACCCGGAGATTATCACCAAACTCCTTGATGAAATCAGCGCCCAGGAAGCCGAGTGGGACAAAACGCACTGAAGAGAAAAGACTTCCCGGCGATACTGATAGCATATCCATCCTGTTTCTATTATCCAGCCTGGATGGAAAGAGTCGAGATGAAGACGTCACAATTACTGGTGGCGTCTTATCTCGGGCAATTCTTTCCGGTTGAATATGCCGATTTTGAGATAACCATCGGGAGAGCCAACAGTTCCGTTCAGATTAGACGGTACGAACGTAAGGTGAGAGAAATTCTGACCGACCGCCGTTTCGACATTCTGGCTCTCTCTTGCTGGACAAGTCTCTCCTATCAGGCCACACTGGCCACCGCCCGAATCTGTCGGGAGCTTTTTCCCGACAAGCTGATTGTAGTGGGTGGTTATCATGCTTCCGCCCGCCCCCGTGAATTTGTCACCCCGGATAATGTCATCGATTATGTCATCTGTGGCGAGGGGGAACTGCCGCTGAAAGAGATTGCCGAGGGATTTAAGGTCGCCGACCGCCCCTCGGAAACTCAAATAATTGAGGCCCCTCTTTTTCCGGCGGAGGAGTTCATTAGGATCGATTGGAATCTCGTCGATGATTTCTTTCGCGCGGAGTTTCCCCAGGGGTTGACTAATGTGTACCTGTTTCATTCGCGGGGGTGTCCGTTTGGCTGCTCTTTCTGTATGGAGCCATTGAAAGAACGCAAATGGCGAGCCTTTTCTCCGGAAATGGCAGTCGAGGAAATGTTGCTGGTGGGAGAGCGGTTCAAGCCGATGGGCGTGGCCGCCGCCGATGCCTGCTTCGGCCTGAGATCGGCCTGGAGAAAAGAATTTTTGAAGAGACTGGTCGAGGCCGCGCCCAAATTCTGGGTCGTCATTGAAACCCGCCCCGAATATCTTGACCGCGAAGATATCGAACTTTTGTCCCATCTCAAAGTCGAGGTTCAATTTGGAGTGGAAAGCTGCTCCCCTGAGATCCTTTTACTAATGAGAAAGACCAGGCAGCCCCGGAAATTCCTCGATCGTTTCCTTGAAACGAGTCATCTTCTTTCCGAAAAAGGGGTGCTTCATCGCGCCAATCTCATCTTCAATCATCCGGGTGAAACACGGCGCACTCTTGAGGAGACCTTCGCCTTTATCGACCGCGAGCTTGTATACAGAGGAACCTCCTTGATGTGGGCTGCCCATGCTTATATGCATTTCCCCGGTTGCGAATTGGATGTCAATCGGCAATATTATGAAGAAAAATACGGCACCCGGTTTCTGAAACCGGAGTGGTGGAAAGGGACCGACGATCAGTATGAGGCCAGCATGGACTGCGACCCGTCGGGCGATCTTCAGGGCGAAGATCGACATCTCTGGAGAAAAATGCTGGAGGAACGTTCTGATGCGATGAAAGCGGCCTTGACTCCTCTTGCGTTCAGGTTCGCCGCAGCAAAATATTACCTGGAGTGGAAATCGGAACCGAGCCATGAAAAAAATTAGGCGACTCTGGAATTATCTGAAACCGTACTGGGTGATTGAACTGATCACTTTCTTCGTCATGGCCATTATGGCTTGCCTGGCTCTGGTTCTCCCGGTGGCGGTTCAGTATCTGATTGACAACCTGATCCCATCCATGATTGCGGCCCACGGTCAGGGCGGGAATCTGCGGAAAGTCGTCCTCTTCGGGGCTTTCCTTATCACCATTTATCTGTTCAATATCTTCTTTTCCTATCTGCGGGACTATCTGGCGGCGAAAGTCGGCGCCAACATTATTGCCGATATTCGCTCTCAGCTTTTTGCTCATCTGGAGAAACTGTCGCTGAAATTCTTTCAAACGCATCAGGTCGGCGAAATGATGTCTCGTCTCCTTTCCGATGCCGGGCAACTGCAGGGACTTCTGACATCGACCCTTTTAATGTTTTTGACCAATGTCTTTCTGCTTCTGGCCATTATGATCTATCTTTTGAACGTGAATACTTTCCTGACCCTGATTGCCGTTATTCCGGTGCCGCTTACAATTCTATTGTCGCACGCTTATGGGAAAAAGGTGAATAATATCATGCGTCGACTTCAGGAGACGCTCGCTCAGCTGTCGGCCCGCATTCAGGAGGCATTCCTTTCGATTAAGACCATCAAAGCATTCGGTCAGGAGGATTCGGAAAGAGGTAAAGTCGATACGGTCTTAAAGGGCTTGACGGGACTGTATATAAAAAACAGCATCATTAACTCGCTCTCGATCAATCTGATTCATTTCATAAATATGATCGGCCCGATCGTGGTTCTCTCGTGGGGCACTTATATGATTGCGGGGGGGACCATGAAGCTGGGCGCTCTGATGGCCTTCTATATGCTCTTGACCTATCTTTATTCACCCATTCAGGATCTGGCCTCGATCAATCTTCAGGTACAGGGAGCCATGGCCTCGGTCAATCGAATTTTCGAGTATCTGGATCTCCCGCCTTCGATAACGGAAGATGAAAAACCGGCTGTCATAGAACAAGCAACCGGCGAAATTGCCCTTGAAAAAGTCGGTTTCAGCTATAGTGCCGAGGGATTCAATATTTCCGATCTAAACCTGAAAATCAAAGCCAAAGAGAAGCTGGCCATTGTCGGGCCCTCCGGGTCAGGGAAGACGACCATCATTAACCTTATTATGAGATTTTATGATCCCGATTCGGGGGTCATAAAGCTGGACGGGATAGATATTAGAAGGCTTTCGATAAAATCGCTGCGCGATAATATGAGTCTGGTTGACCAGGATCCGCTCTTATTCCGGACAACCATCTTTGAGAATATTTCCTATTCCAAGCCGGGAGCCTCTATGGAGGAGGTCATTGAGGCGGCCCGCGTGGCCAATATCCATGACTTCATAGCATCACTCAATGACGGTTACAACAGCATGGTGGGCGAAAGGGGCGTCACTCTCTCGGGAGGAGAAAAGCAGCGAATCTGCCTGGCCCGAGCAATTATCAAGAATCCGTCCATTCTTATCCTCGATGAAGCCACCTCGGCGCTGGATTCGCTATCCGAAGCATTGATTCAGGAGTCGCTCAAGCATATCCTCATTGACAAGACCGCCATCATCATAGCCCATCGACTATCCACGGTTGAGCATGCCGATCGTATTCTGGTTATTGATAACGGCCGAATAGTCGATGAGGGAAAACATGAAGAACTTCTTGAAGAATCCCCGCTCTATCGTGACCTGGCAAAAAGGCAGTTGAAAGCCTGACCCCTTCCGGTTTAATCGTTCAAATTGGAATTGTACGCCGCTCTGTGTTAAGATTAGGTGTGCTGGGGAATTCATCCGGCGGCTTACCCTTATCAAGTTCCTCTCTGATGGCTCTTCCTATTGCCTCACGCGTATAAGGTTTCCGAATAAATCTGCCGGCTCCCAGCTTCTGCATTTCACCGACCCTTTCGGTGGAAGAAAAGCCGCTCATGATGATGGCCTTTTGACCGGGTTTGATATTGATAATATCGCGATAGGTGTCTAATCCGTCATAATCGTTTTCAAGAATCATATCCAGAACAACCATGTCGAATGTTTTCTGTTTCATCAGGCTGATTGCCCCGTGACCATCGGCGGCAGTGAGAACGATATAACCGAGACTGGAAAGAAGCTGGGTCGCCACTTCCCGCTGCTCTTCGAGGTCATCAACCACCAGCACCGTCTCATGACCGGAGTATAATTTCTCCCTGACCGGTTTATCATCTTTGGGCGCCTCAACAGCAGGGAAATAAAGAATGAATTCAGTCCCTTTGCCCACCTGCGATATAACATCATAATATCCATGATGGTCTTTAACAATACCATAGACGACGGCCAGCCCCAGCCCGCTGCCGCTAGTACCCATTTTCTTCTTGGAAAAATATGGTTCAAAAATCTTTCTGATGTCGTTGGCATCGATGCCGGTCCCGGTGTCTCTGATCCGGAGTAAGGCATAATCGCCTGATTCTATGCGGTCGAAACCCCCGATCAGTTTGTGGAGATTTTCATGGACTGTTTCTATGACCAGATTGCCTCCCTCAGGCATGGCATCAAAAGCGTTGATGATCAGATTCATTATCACTTTCATGAGATGGGTGGCTGAGCCGCTGATGGGCGGCAACTCAGGGTCGAATCTTTTTTCTACCTGCACCCCGGGGTGCCATTCAGCCGCGCGCAGATAGGTGGGCGAATTCATAAAGTCCTCAAGAACCTGGTTAAGGCTGGTCGGTGTCATATCGTATCTGCCGCGACGGGCCATGGTGAGAAGGTCCTGGATGACACTGGCGGCCTCCTGCGCCGACCGGCCCATCATGTCAACCTGCTTACGAATCGGACTTTCCGGCGGCAATTTCGAGGCAATCAATTCCGGGTAGGCGACCAGTGGCCCCAGAATATTATTCAGGTCATGAGCGACACCGCCCGCCAGAATGGCCAGCGATTCCATTCTCCGGGCGCGTTCGAGTTTGGTGTGGAGTTCCTGCCGTTCCAATTCGGCCCGTTTCAGGTCGGTGATATCGGCAAAAACGCCCAGCGTTCCTTCCACCTCACCGTTGCTGCCGATGAAGGGACTGGCGGACATGAGAGCCAGTCGCCGCTCTCCGTTCTTATGGACGAAGTTGACTTCATACTTGCTTTCTTCCCGCTTTTTTCTCTTCTCCGTCTCCCTGTATATCATAGCCATATCTTCGGGTATGACTATCTGGCGCATATTCATTCCAATCAGTTCGGTCTGCGAGTAGCCGGTGATATTGGCGGCGGCCGGATTGACAAAAATGATATTTTCCTCCAGGTCGGCCACGCCAACGCCGTCAAGCATGTTGTCTATGAGCCGACGATATTTTTCCTCGGATTGCCGCAGCAATTCCTCGATTTGCTTGCGCTCGGTAATATCCAGGAAACTTTCAATCAGGAATCTTTTCCCCTGTCTAACAACCGGCACGACGCTCTTGAGTATCGGGATTTTTGTGCCATCGGTCTTCCTTATGACGCGCTCGGAATAGTCAACTTCTTTGCCCAGATCCGTTACCGGGCACATGCCCTTTTCCGCGGGGCAGATAAAACCGTGGCATTCCCGTCCCACTATCATTTCTTTCGAAATTCCGATAGCCCTTTGAGCCTGCAGGTTGGCATCGACAATCAAATGGGTTTCTGCATCGACTACGAAGATTCCGGCTCGAATGGAGTCAAGCAGGGTTCGCAAATATTCCTCGTTTTCCCTCAAAGCTATTTCCGCCTGCTTTCTTTCCGTGACCTCTTTCATCAGCTCGTCATTCTGCCTGAAGAATTTTGTGATTAATTCCGCCATATGTCCGAATTCGTTTCCGCTTTTGGCCAGATCATCCAGAATCGAGGGGTCTTTGGTCGAGAGGCTGCGTGAAAGCAGATTGAGGGGGGCACCGACCCACCTCATAAGAGGGAGTGAGATAAGAATCATAATGGCCGCCGCAAAGAGAACCAGGACCCGGAAATGAAGCTCGGAGCTGCGATTCATTTCGAGCAGGGATTCCGATTCATTCTGCGCCTGAATCATGATGGCGGGTTCGGCGTTCCATCCGGGAAGCGTTTGAGTAAATTGCACCAATCCACTGGCCCGATCATAGGTGACACCATCGGTTTTCCGGTCACCGGCGGGAAACAGCTCAATTTTACATTCGGTAAGATTCGACAACTCGGCAACATATTTCTGATCCCAGAGTCGTCCGACAAAGAAATACCCCTTAGCTAGTGATTCCCTGCGGATATCATTTGTCGGTTGAATCGGAGCGCCGCGTATCTCTATTATTCCCTCGGGAGTATTGACAAAGAAATGGCAAAATTTCTCCTGGGCAAATAATCGGGCACATGACTCGGGCGGCACGGGGAGCGTTTCAAATCCTGTTAATTGTGGATCATGTGCGGCAAAAACCAAAGTGAAATCCGGCCGATAAACCCATGCGATCGAGGCATCATAAGTTGAGAGGCTGCTGTTAACATTGTCTCTGGCCCAGTTGCTATCCCGGGTGCCGACGAAATCCACCATGTCGTCCCAATAGCTGTAATCATAAGCAAAGGTATAAAGGGAGCGCCCCTTCATGTCCATGACTATCTTCAGAAGAGTCTGTTTCTCCTCCAGTTTTTTCTCCCAGAGGAGAGTCTCTCTTTCAATTCCAAGATGCTTGGAAAGCATCAAGCCGCCAAAGAACAGAGCAACTATAAAAAGCAGCAATAAATTCAGGCGGGTCTGTACTTTCATGGGCGCGTCGGAATATCAAATTGTAAGATAATTCGTTGGATCAATCTGCCACCTTTTAAATCGTGTGTATTGCCGGCGGATCGCCATGCCCTTTTCTCATAACAAATCAAGTGTCAAATATCCCGGCCTGCCGCGGGCGCAGGCGCACCTAATGCCATTTCATTAATTATCGACAATTTCAGGGATATAATTAGACGATATGGAGGACAAAGGAATTCTATAGCTTTTCGGAGAGATCGAAGAATATGTATTTTTAGCGTTTGGGGAGTTTTTTGAGGACAGATATTTCGGGGATAATCCCAAGAACAGGGTATCCCGTAAAATCCTCGATTTCCTCAATTTTCTTGAGGGTATTATCGGTCAATTCGGCAATCAGGGCGGCCCCGGCGCCGAGCATTAATCCGAGAGCGATACCCATCATCAGGAGTTTCGGTCTGTTTGGCTTGAACGGCACGAGCGGGACCTTGGCCGGCTCAATCACCTGAAAGCGTGATTCGCGCAGGAGCGCCTGGGAAATCTGAGAACCTTCCTGCTGCTCTTTGAATCTGTCGCGCAGGTCCCTGGCGGCATTAATTTCTCTATTCAACTGATCCAGTTTGGCCTGATATTCAGGGACAGAACTTATTCTTTCGGCCAACCCGGACAGGGCCAATTTGAGGCTGTTGGATTTGGCATAAGCAATATCCAGATCGCTGCGTATGTTAATCAATTGAGCGATAAGAGTACGAGTCGGTCTATCATAATTGCTGAATTGCTGCTCCACCAGGCGTTTGTTTTCGGTTTCGAGATCACCTAACATCTCATACAAACGCGTTTTAAAATTGAGTATCTCCGGATCATTCCAACGGTACTTGGGAAGAAGATTGGCGATCGAGCCCAGCAGATTCTGAATATCATCATTCAGCCGCTTCGATTCGGCGGACTCGGTGACGACCAATTTGTCCATGGGGACGGCGGTGAGCTTTCCCAGAAGAGTCCGCTCCTCACGCTTCTTATCTTCGATATCGCTTCTTATGCTTTCGATTTCCGCATTGACGGCTTTTTGATTGGAATCGGAAACGACCATATTATTCGATTGAATCCCCAAATAACCTCTTTCAAAGCGGGTCTTTTCGTCAATCTTATCCTGCAAGTCCTTCTCGTATTTGGCCAATTGTTCGTAGGTGAAGTCCTGGGACATTCTGACCGAGCCTATTTCCTGTTTCATTTTTTCCGCCATCAGAATCTCCCCCAGATTCTGAGCCATATCCCTGGCCCGGGTGGAATAGCGGGAGCGCACCGAAATGCGGACCTGTTCCCAGCCGGCGAAATTCACGCTGATATCATCCCGCAATTCACTCAGAAGTATTTCAAATTTGATTTGATCCGCCGGCAGGTCGGGTCGTGAGGCACGCGTTTTCTGGACCTTTCGATCGAGCTCGGAGTCTTGATCCAATTTAAGGTTGTCGACAAGCTGCTTAATATATGGCGACGAGACAACCTCGTTCTGGAGGCTGCGCAGCTCCTCACTGCGATGTCTCTCCTCTCCCAAAACGTTGCCGGCATCTCCTACCATGCGACGCAGTTGGTCGGAAAGCCGGACCGGATTTCCCAGCCAGATAATAACCGATGATTCATATTCCGGAGTAATCAGATAGGAGCCGGCGTAAGTCAGGGCGGTGACGAGAATCAACGGAATAACAATAAGCCATTTCCGTTTCCAGGCGGCCGTCATTATGTCGGCCAGCTCGATGGTCCTCTTGTGTCTTTCTGTTTCCATCAACCTTTTGTCCGATTCCTTATAAAACCGAAAATTCCAATGGTTTCATAATAAATCAGGCCTCCCCTAATGTAAAGAAAAAATCCATATCCGGTTTCCGACCCTTGGCCGGAATTCAGAGGAAAGTCTATTTCTTATATTGGCTCCAGTCCCTTTCAAGGGCTTTGGGCAGCTGACGGATATGCTCGGTAGAGGAATTCTTAGAGTTGAAATCCTTATAGACCCGCTTGATCTGTTCTTCGGTTAAATTCAGCTCGCGGGCGACCTCTTTCAGATCCACCTTGTATTCCCAGGTATAAAGAAGAGGATCAAGAATCTCAAAGGGAAGGCAGAAATAGAAATCCTGGTCGGAGACCGGAAGACTGAAAGTATCCGGCGAGGGCGTCCGCTCAATTATTTCTCTGGGAACATTCAAATATTCACCCAACTGATAAATCTGCAATTTATACAGGTGTGAAATTCCCTCGACATCGGTGCCGCCGTCCCCATGTTTGCAATAGTCCCCCAGAATTAATTCGGTTTTATTGGTAGTCCCGGCCACCAAATAATTATTCTGTTCACCCCAATAATAAAGGGCGATCATGCGAGAGCGTATCTTGACATTAGCGGCCGAGGTAATGGCCAGGAATTGTTTCTTGGTAAGGCGTTTCTCTTTGTGGTTGCCTTTGCCGTTGTCGATTCTCAGTGTATAGAAATTATAACGATCAACATCCAGGATATTCTGCGGCAGATAGATATTGAACTTATAGGTTTCATCATATTCGGGAAAAATCTCTTTTATTACGGCATCCCGATTTCTATAAGCCTCAAAGGCGCCAACAGCATTCGTCAGCTCAATCGTCCGGTGTTCGACCCCAAGCTGGTCAATCATTTTCTTCGCATATCGCGCGGAAACCGGATTTGATTCCTTTTCGGGAAGGATGAGAGCCATAACGTTTTTCTTGCCGACCGCAGCCACCGCCAGAGAAATAACCACGGCCGAATCTATCCCGCCGCTGACGCCGACAATGATACCATCACGTTTCGGGATCCCCTTGGTTGCAGCGAGCATGAATTCTTTCACAATCCCCGCCTCAAAGGCAGGGTCAATGCGAAGTAAATCCTTTGCGAATTTCATAAAGTACCTTTCAAACCGTTAGATAATTTAAGAGCTCTTCCCCATCAGCAGCAATTTGTTAACTTTGCCCGATTGATATTTCGGCAGGGATTCGGCAAATTCGACATACTTGGGGACCTTATAATCGGCCAACCTGGTCTTGCAAAAATTCTGAATTTCCTTTTGATCGGCGGTTGCGCCCGTCTTCAGCACAATCACCGCCTTGATCGCCTCAACCAGAATATCATCCTTTACCCCGAAAACGGTCGCTTCGGCCACCTTGTCATTTTCCAGAATGGATTCTTCCACTTCCTTGGCGCTGACCCGATTGCCGCCCGCTTTGATGATTTCTTTTCTGCGTCCGACAATGTAGAAATATCCGTCCTCATCCATGCGGGCCAGGTCACCGGTATGAAGCCAGCCGTTCCTTAAGACCTCTCGCTGCTCATCCGGCTGATTCCAGTACCCCAGCATCACATTATCCCCCGCAACTGCCAGTTCGCCGTCTTTGCCGACCGGGACCTCGGTGCCATTATCGTCGACAACTCTGATTTTCACCCCGGGAACGGGAATCCCGATAGAACCGAGCTTCTCCTTAAGATGCTCCGGGGGAAGAAAAGAAACTCGCGGCGCGGCCTCGGTCTGGCCATACATGACATAAATTTCCTTCTGCGGGAAAGCATTCATCAACCTGCGGACTACCTCCGGAGCCATGGCGCCGCCGGCCTGAGTAAAGTACCGCAGATCTTTCAATTCGCGCGCGGTCAGAGTGGAATTATTAAGCAGGATCATAAAATTGGACGGGACTCCCGAGAAACCGGTGACTTTCTCTTTTTCCATGGTATCCAGAACCACTTCCGGATACATAAATCGGTTATCAATAACCAATGTCCCCCCGGCCAGAATATGGGTGAGAAGAAGCGAATTGCCATAGATATAATAAAACGGCAAAATGACCATCACCCGATCGCGGGGACTCAATTTCAGATACTCAACCGTCGCTATAGTATTGGAGATGAGATTGCGATGTGACAGCATTACCCCTTTGGAGCTTCCGGTACTTCCCGAAGTATAGAAAATTGCAGCCAGTTCATGCGGCGCCGCAATTGATTCCTTTTTCAAATCATATTGGAGAGAGCCGTCCGAAGGCAAATTGACTATCGAATTGCGCGCCGCGGCATAATCCTCAGGTTGCCCCAGGAAATCATGGAAAGTCGCGGTCGCAATTCCCTCCGGTTTTAGGTGCAGAGGCTTGTCGGATATTATCCACTTAATCGGCGGGTTCTGGGTCAGGATACGCCCGAGCTGCCTTTCATATCGGGTATGAAACAGAAGAATCTCAGCTTGGCAATCCGCCAGAATAAAGCAGATCTTTTCCGGATTGAGCGAGGTATCTATCGGCACCGCCACATAACCGGCCTTGAAAACGGCAAAAAAAGAAACGATATACTCAATGGAATTCTCAAAAAGGACAGCCACACGCGAGCCGGGCGGGTAACCAAGACTCGCCAGAAAATCGCCGAATCTGGTAGTGGCGGCCAGAAGCTCTCGATAAGTAATCTTTCTTTCCAAATGAATCGCGGCTGTCTGCTCGGGAAAGACAGCGGCGCTATTGCAGAGCATGTCGAATATTTTCATACGGAAATCTCAGTGAAAGCCCGCACCTGGCGGTATGTACTGCACTCTCGGAAATTGACCGCCGGGTTAACCAAGTTTTCTGGCGACAAAACCGGCCAGATAATCTAAGGAATCAAGGTTGTCCGGCACCATTTCATTATCTTCGATGGTAATGCTATACTCTGATTCAATGAAAGTGGCCAATTCCAGAATTCCGGTGGAATCAA
>JAPLUR010000068.1 GCA_026397505.1 Candidatus Zixiibacteriota bacterium | reverse complement strand
GCTTTATTCAACTATTTCAATCATAAATGGCACAGAAACAATGAAATAATAAAAACCATCAAAAACATGATACAAAAAGCAGCCTAAATAAATGAAAAAAAGGATATACCAATTTCCACACTAATATTGACATTACCGAATAAGAAGCTATAATATTTAATGCCTTGACATCGGCCCACAATCGATATTTACTATAAATGAATGGCAATGCAAATTGGATTTGTACAATTGGTTCAGGAACACAAGCACCAGGCGCCGCCGGGCCATCCGGAAAATCCGCAACGGATGAAATTCGCTCTGGAGCAATTGCTTGCTTCCGATATCGCTTCCGGCCTGACAGAGATTAAACCGGCGACAATTGATCCCGAGGAAATTGTTTGTAAGGTGCACAGTCCGGATTATATCGATTACATTCGTACCGCGGCCGAGGACGGCGATACTTATCTTGATGGCGATACCTATCTATCACCGACCAGTTTTGCCGCCGCCCTGGAAACAGCCGCCGCCGCCATGGACGCGGTCGGTCTTATTCTGTCCGATAAGTTCAAGCGGATTTTTCTGGCCGCCCGCCCGCCGGGGCATCATGCGGAGTACTATCGGGGCATGGGTTTCTGCCTTATAAATAACACCGCCGTGGCCGCCGAGACGGCACTGACAAATCATAACCTGAAAAGGGTGGCCATAATCGACTGGGATGTGCATCACGGCAACGGGACACAGCACTATTTCTATGAGCGGAATGATGTTTATTTTGTTTCTCTGCATCGTTTCCCCTTTTACCCCGGCTCCGGCGCCAGCGTCGAACGGGGCGAAGGTCTGGGTGAGGGCTTCACCCTTAATTTCCCTTTCCCTCAGGGTACGGGAAACGACCGCTATATTCAAGCTTTTAAGGATTATATTGTCCCTGAGATTGAGAAATATCGACCGGAATTGATAATCATCACGGCCGGGTTCGATGCGCATCGCGATGATCCGCTGGGGGGAATGCAGGTTACCGAGCAAGGATTCGGCCAGATGACCCGGCAGATAGTTGATCTGGCCGATAAATGCTGTAATGGACGGATTCTCTCCATATTTGAGGGCGGATACAGCCCGGCGGGGAATGCCGTTTCGATTTATCACCATTTAAAGGAGTTGCAAAAAGACTGATGGAAAGATATATCAGATTCGAGACGGCCGATGGCATAAAGTGGGGAGCCTTTGAAGAGGGAAAGATTGCGGAAATTGCCGGAAATCCCGCCTGCGGAGCGGAAATGACCGGTATCTACTACGAACCCTCCCAGGTAAAACTTCTGGCGCCGGTCGAGCCGAGCAAAATTGTCTGTGTCGGCCTGAATTATCGGGAACATGTCAAGGAATCGCAGTCGGCCACCAAAGAACCTGATGAGCCGGTGCTCTTTTTAAAGCCCCCCTCGGCTTTGCTTGGACCCGGCGAGAGAATTATTTATCCCGAGATGGCCCAGCGGGTCGATTATGAGGCCGAACTGGGTGTGGTGATCGGTAAGGTATGCCACAATGTGGCGGCCATTGAGGCCGAGGACTATATTTTCGGCTTTACCTGTGTCAATGATGTCACCGCCCGCGACTTGCAGAAAAAGGATGTTCAGTGGACCAGAGCCAAGGGATTTGATACTTTTTGCCCGGTCGGCCCCTGGGTGGTCAACCATATCAAATATGAAGACCTTTTGGTGGAATCGTACCTCAATGGCGAACTGCGTCAGTCGGGACGGACATCGATGATGATCTTCCCGGTGCCGGTCCTGATCAGCTTCATTTCCAAAGTAATGACCCTCCTGCCGGGCGACCTGATTTCCACGGGCACGCCGGCGGGAATCGACCCGATGAAAGCGGGCGACAGAATCGAAATCAGAGTCGAAGGGATCGGTTCGCTTGTCAATGACATTATCTAAGCTCATTCGAATCACTCTTATTATCTTCTGCCTGGCGGGGACAGTGTCGGCTTTTGATACTTTGAAAGTCGAGGCCACACTTGATACGCTCCGGAAAGAAATCACCGGCTCTGTCACTTATCGCCTTCCCTCCCTTCCGACGATGAAAGCAATTGAATTCCAGCTTTTCCCCAATGTTTATGCCTCGGAGAATTCCCCGTATCTGAAACATGCCCCCAACCTTCTGGATAATTTAAGACGGAGTAAAAAGTGGGGTGGCGTGGATATTGATTCCATCCTTTTGGATAAAGTAAATGCCACCTCTGGTTTGGAAGTGGATTATACGCGGGGGAGGCTTGTTTTACCCGATAGTGCCGGTCCGGCCGGCCGAGTGGTGCAGATATTTTTTAGGACCAGAATTCCGGAGCTGGGAGACAGATTATCCTATTTCAGGGGGAATTATCTTCTTGACGGCTGGTTTCCCTCGCCGGCGATTCTTAACAATGACGGCACCTGGTATAATCCGACTTATAGCGGCTTTTGCGAACTGGTCGGGGAGTATTTCGAATATGAGGTTAATTTCGCCGCACCCAAAGGGCTGGTTGTGGTAGCGGCGCTTCCACCCCAATCCACGGCCGATAGCGGATCATTCATAAACTATCGTTACACACTGGGCCCGGTGCACGATTTTGCCCTTGTCGCCACCGGCGATTATCTGACCGACAGCCTTGCCGTCGGCTCGACCGTTTTCCGATTCTTCTATCGTCCTTCCGAGGAACCGGCCCTTGCCTCAATCATTGAGGCCTCCCGCAAAACGTACGAATATATGAGCTGGCAGGTTGGCGAGTACAAGTACCGGTATCTCACCATTGCCCTGGTCGATTTTGCCTTCATGGGGGGCGTGGAATTGCCCGGTCTGATCTGCCTTTCCTCGCCGCGCGGCGCCATGTCATTTTCCAACCTGTATCAATCGGTGGTGATTCATGAGGTGGCCCATCAGTGGTTTTACGGTATGCTCGGTTCCAATCAGATAGAAACGCCCTGGATGGATGAATCAATCGCCGGATTGTTCACCGAAAAAATCCTTGGCGCAGAATGGGGAAAGGAGGGCAATTTAATTCGCTTTGCCGGTTTTAAGGCCACCAATGGTGATTTTACCAGGGCCTCTCAATGGTCCTATGGTTCCGGCGCCGGAATAGTCAATCGCCCCGCTTATTCCTTCGTGGCCAGTCAGGATTATTTCGGTACCATTTACTCCAAAGGTGCCCTGGCTGCCGAGACATTCGATAATCTTCTGGGGGATTCACTTTCTTCATTATTCTGGAGGGAATATTTTAAACGGTTTCTTTTCAAGCATCCGGGTAATGAGGATTTTCTGGCGACCGCCTGGGAAATCGGTGGAGAGAAAATCGGCCGTGTCATGCAGATTCTCCTCAACAGCTCCGAGGAAATCGACTATTCCATTTCCGCCTTGAGCAATCGCCCGGCCGATTCAGTTGAGACCGAAGTCAGATTAACTCTCAGGAAAAAAGGCAACTTAGAGTATCCGGTTGAATACGCTATCATCCTTGCCAATGGCGATACTCTTCGCGGATTCTGGGAGAGTCCTTTTGGTGCCGAAGACATCGTCAGAACCCTGCCGTCGCCCGCGGTCGAAGCCATGATTGATCCTGATTTCAAATTTGCAATTGACAACAATCTCATGAACAACTCCTTCCTTGTCCGCCCCGACAGCCGGGCCGGGATGCGATTGTCCTCGGGAATAATGTTCTTGCTCGAATCACTCTTGAGTTTTCTGGGCGGGTGGTAGATGGTCACGATATTCAGAGAATTTCGAAAATTGATTCAAATCAGGTCGTTCTGGCTATATATTTACCTGCTCAAGAGTCTTTTCTCATTATTCCTGGTCATCCCCATCTATCTGACCACCAACTCGGTTTTATCGACGTCATCTTATTCCCGGCGGCTTCTTACCGACTGGGATTTATCGGTGATTATTGAACTACTGTCCGGCCGCGAGGGGATTCTGCCAATCTACTTTGCCGCAATTTTTGCCGGTGCCATCGTTTACCTGATAATCATGCAATTTATCAACGGTGGAATTTATTATCTTATGGTATCGGGGAAATTATCTCCAATTAATGGCCGGGATTTTTTTGCCGAATGCGGCGACGGTTTCAGTATTAACCTGAAAATCAGCCTGTTTATGCTCTTAATCTATACTGTTCTTCTTCCTTCTGCTTTATTTTTTGTCAATGTTGTCAGCGCCACCGGGCGAGGGACGACCGGAACACCGGTTCTGCTCACCAGCCTATTCAAAGCCGGCATCGTCTTCTTGATATTGGCCGCCGCCTCCATATTTTCAGATTCCGCCCGCGCCGCGGCTGTTTCTTTTCCCGGCAAGTCCTTTGGCGAAATTGTAAAAATGGCGGCCAATTACTATCGACCAAACCTGTTGAGATTACTGAAAAATTTCCTCGTAACATATATTCTCTTCATTGTTATCTGGCTCGCAGTGGAAATAGCCGCTTTGGCGCTGATCGGGTTATCCCTCGGCATTATCGGGGTTCTGGCCGAGTTTATCCTTTTCCAGATCTCCTCGGCGGCTCGCACCGGACAAAAAATCTGGTATCTTCTCCTGCTGGGAAAGGATTTTCAGTCGCGATATCCCGGGCGGTTTCTTCCCGAACAGGTCGAGATGAAATTGAGCTGAATGATAGCCGGGGGATTCTCTCCTATCAAATCTCGCCCTTGATTATCTATCAAGGAAATATGATATTGTCTTCATTAAGGGTGATTTGAGGACCGGACGGTGTATAACTTGCGGAACGGAACATGACAGAGAAACTTTACCAGGACAATCCTTACCTCTTTGAATTTGCCTCAAGAGTAATCAGCGTCCATGAAGGGGAGAGCGGATATGTGGTGGTACTGGAAGCGACCGCTTTTTATCCGGAGTCCGGCGGCCAACTTTATGATACTGGAGCTATTGAGGGAATCCCAATTCTGAACGTAATCGAAAAGGATACCGGCGAAATAATTCATATCCTCGAAAGAGGGAACCTGTCTCCGGGTATGACTGTCAACGGGCAGATCGATCGGGTACGCCGGCTGGATAATATGCGGAAGCATACCGGCCAGCATATTCTATCCCGCGCCTTTATCGAGGTGGCCGCAGCCGATACGGTCAGTTCGCGTCTGGGGGAAGTGGAATCAACAATCGAGCTTTCGCTTGAATCTCTGGATGATACCGTCTTAAGATCCGTAGAAGAGTTAGCCAATAATATTATCCGTCAAAATCAACCGGTGAAAATTGAATACTATGAGCGGGAAGCGTTAAAAAATCTTCCGGTCCGAAAGATTCCCGAGAGGGAGGGAAAATTCCGGATTGTTCAGGTCGGCGAATTTGATTATACCGCTTGCGGTGGAACGCACTGTCGCAACGCCGGCGAGGTGGGGATGGTGAAGATCATCGGGCAGGAAAAGCTGCGCGGTCACCTCCGCGTCATATTCCTGGTCGGAAGGCAGGCGGAAGAAGATTATTGCGAGAAGCATACCGTTGTCAATCAGCTTTCGGGCAGGCTGACCTGCCATTTCCGTGATCTGGTGAAAGGGGTGGATAAGCTGACAGAACAAAATACCGCACTGAGAAGGGAAGTATCGCTTCTCAGCGGAAGGCTGCTGGCGGTGGACCTTAAAGAGCTTGCAGAGAATTCACCGGATTTGGGAGGAATCAAGATAGTAACGGGCGAATTTGACGGTCGGGATCCAAAAGCACTCAAGGATGCAGCAAACAAACTGGGGGAGACCGTCCGCGCTATAATTCTCTTACTCTGCGGTGACAAACTGCTCATATTTGCGCCGGCGGGAATAAAGCTTACCGCCTCGGCCATGTCCCGGCTTTTTATGGAGCGGTTTGGGGGAAAAGGCGGGGGAAGCGCCACCTCGGCTCAGGTGGGCGGTATCGCCATGGATAAAAGAAAAGAATATATCGATCATTTCATTGGATTGATAAGAGGTGAAATTGCACCTTAAGAAAGTAATTGCCCTTTTTGGTGCGGCCATTTATGTCGCCGCTTTTCTGATACTTCCAAGTCGGGCCGCTGATGACAAACCGCTTAACTATGATTCCGAGACCTTCGAAATCATCCGCGGCGCCTTTCGGGATACCATCTATCTGTCCGGTTCGGTTTCATTTGCTCGTGACGGCGAAAAACTCCGGGCTGATTCCGCCATCTGGGTCAAAGGAGAATCAATCATTCTCAACGGGCATGTTTTTGTCGAAGATACAGCTTATCAACTTTCAGCCGACCATGTCTTTTATGATGTGGCCAATAAACTGGCTTATGCCTCCGGACAGAATGTGGTCATCTTCTCCGCCAAAGATTCGCTCAAAGCAATCGGCAGCAATGCCTATTACAGCCGCGATTCGGCTCTGTTCCGCATGTCCAATCGTCCGACCGTATTCCTTAATTTCCCCGACAGCGCCAGAATGGTGCGGATCGATGCCGACAAAATCGCCCTTGACGCCGAAAACAAAATCGGCTATGCCGACGGGCAGGTGATTATCAATCAGACCGAGACCGAATCACGCGCCGGGAGAGCCATTATGTACATGGTTGATGATATTCTGACCCTTTACGACAGCCCGGTTGCCCGACGCCGCAATTCCGAGATAAAGGGAGATACCCTGATTGCTTTCTCCGAGAACTCCGTTCTCACTAAAATATATGTCGCGGGGAATGCCGAGGGGAATTTCAAGGAACCGACCGGCAATGACTCCACCATTTTCGACACAGCCGAGTTGAAATCATTGGAGATGGAGTTTAATCTCGAACAGGGCGACCTGCGCAGCGTGGTAGCTTCCGGCCAGGCCTATTCATTCTATTCCCCCGGCACCAGAGACAGCGTCGAGATAATCAAGAATAATTCTTCGGGCGATACGATTAAGCTCCTGATTGATAACGAGCGATTGTCCGAGGTACAGGTTATCGCCGGGGCCGAAGGGGAATATTTAAACTGCAAATATAAAAAAGGTGATTCGGGCCGGGTCTTTGTCGAGGATACGGTCATCTATAAATCAGACCGCATCGATTACACCGTCAGAGATTCGACTATCGTCATGACCGGGAACTCCTCGGTTCTGAACAAGAACCTCTCTCTTACCGCCCATAGCATTCGATATAATACGGCCAGAGAGCTTGTTACCGCATATGATGATTCCATTCGGGTCGATACCTCCCTTGTTTATGTCCCGGTAATCCTCAAGGATGGTTCGGAGGAACTCATCGGCTCCTATCTTGAATATTCCATGAATACCGAAAGAGGCATGCTCCGGAAATCCAGGACCGAATATGAGAAAGCTTATTATCGGGGCAGGGAGCTTTTCCGGGAGAAGAAAGACATCTATTACGTTGATAATGGGTCGTACACCAGTTGCGATGCGGAATCGCCCCATTATCATTTCCAGTCGAGCAAGATGAAGATGATGCAGGGGAATAAAATTATCGCCCGTCCGGTCGTTTTCTACATAGAGAAATTGCCCATAATGATATTTCCGTACTATATCTTCTCCATCAAGCCGGGGCGGCATTCCGGATTCCTGCCTTTCCGGATAGGAAATTTCGAGCGCGGCGCCGGCTCGATCAGCAATGTCGGCTACTACTGGGCCGCCTCGCAGTACTGGGATGTACAGGCTTCGCTCGACTATTACGAAAATTTCGGTTTTGCTTATCATAGCTCTATACGTTATAATTTGCGCTATAACCTCTCCGGTTCCGTCACCGCTTCCTATGCCAACAATTCCCGCTATGACGCGGATTACAGGGAAATCCGACAGAAAAGGTGGCAACTCGCGATTGACCATTCCCAGACCATTTCACCGACCTTCAATATTCAGGCGCACGGGAATTTTATCTCAGACAAAAGCTACTATACTGAATTTTCCACCGACCTGGACGAACGTCTGAACCGCGATTTACGCAGCCAGATTTCTATTTCGAAGCAATGGCGCCGAGCTTCGCTATCGGCGCAGTTTATTCATACAGTTGCTCTTGACCGTGAAGTGCGGACTGACGAAATGCCGACCGCTTCCATTTCGTTTCCCGGGCGGGCCATTTTCGGCTCACCCTCCAAAGGAGAGGGGAAAGAAAGCGAGCGCAAGTGGTACCAAAGCCTCTATTTTAGATATGGAGCCGGCCTCAGGAATTATAGCACCCGGAGCACCGACAGCACCGGTTTCCGCAGCCGCAAAGAGTTTCTCGTAGTCAATCATTCTCCAACCTTGAGCGTCTCGCCGGTTACCTTTTTCCGTTATCTCAGGGTTGGGCCGTCTTTCAGCTATCAGGAGACCTGGTATAAGATTTTTGAGACCGACCAGAGCGCCGCCGCTGGGATTGACACCAAACAGCTTTACCGACGCTTCGCATATGGCGCCTCTATTTCGGCCGCCACCGACCTTTATGGTACGGTCAGTCCAAACCTCTGGGGCTTGCAGGGTCTCCGCCATGTCCTGACCCCTGATGCCACATTCTCCTGGGCTCCGGAAATAACCCGTCACAATGACATCAGGAATTATACCGGCGCCGGAGGCGGGGGAACAAAGCAGAAAACGGTAACATTTTCATTGAGGAATATAGTTCAGGCCAAAGTAAAATCGGGGGAGGCCACAAAAACCCTCAATTTGTTTACGGTGAGCAGTTCCTTCAGCTATAATTTTGAAGCTTCCAAGCGCAAATTCAGCACCCTTTCCACCAACGCACAGACCTCACTGGCGCGCAACCTTCGGATTTCGGCCGGCATGACACATGATTTCTACGTACCGGGGACCGATCAATTGCGCTTCTGGTCTCCTTATCTATCGAGTTTCAATATTTCGACCTCTTTCAGCACTAGCGGCAGCCTGGGCGAATATGAAGCCGCAACGGCTTTCTCCCCGAAGACTTCGCCTCAGACCGGCACGAAGCGAACCCAGAAACAGAACTGGAGCATGACGGTTTCCCATTATTATTCGGAGAATGGCCGGGGCAATGCCTTCACCAAAGCCCATTCCATCAGCATGGCTTTCAATATCAATCTCACGACGGGATGGAAACTCAATTACACGCAAAGTTACGATTTTGTGCGCGGCCGAACGGTCTCGCGGAGAATTGAAGTCGAGAGGAATCTTCACTGCTGGCAGGGATACTTTTACTGGATACCGGATGGCTCCAACCGGGGATATTATTTCCGTATTAATGTAATTTCCCTTCCTGATATTAAATTCGAGAAATCGGAATCCGGCATCAAAGGTCTATTCGGCCGCTGAGCCATTTAGCACTTACCTGCCGAACCGCAGAAATATAGCTTTTCTCCGCGCCGCCCTTTTTTTATATTGACAGGAAAACTGAAAATGATATTTCTATTGATAATAGCGGTTATCAAAACTACAAACTTCAAACCGATGAGGGATGTCTTATGACCAAAGAAGAAATGATTGCCATGATTGCCAAGGATGCCAAGATTAGCAAGCGTCAGGCGGCCCATGCTCTGCACTGCTTCTTCGAAAATGTCACCAACAATCTTAAGAAAGGGAAAAAGGTCAGTTTTGTCGGCTTCGGGACTTTCACCGTTTCCAAGAGGAAGGCCCGTATGGGGCGCAATCCGCAGACCGGCGCCAAGATAAACATTCCGGCGACCAAGGTGCCGCATTTCCGCGCGGGAAAAACCCTGAAGGAAGCTGTCAGAAAATAGCACCGAATATCTCTATTCAAAGCAGAAAGGCAGAGCACTGTCTCTGCCTTATTTTTTTATTTTAGTTGACCGGGCTCAACACTTGGGGTAACTTGATTAATTTAATATAGGTTTAGTTATGGCAAAAGGGAAGAAGAAAACCTCCAGCGGCGGCAGTCGACAGAAGCTTCTGGCCATTCTCCTGATTCTTCTGGCGGCGCTTATTTTCGTCTCCCTGGCTACCCATTCGGGCTGGGACGATGAAAGGGTTCAGTCGCCCGAAAATCCTTTCCAGGTGCAGTTTCAGAATCAGGTAGGTACTGCCGGCGCTTATTCTTCTTATCTCCTATTTTTCTTTTTCGGCTGGCTGGCCTATTTGATCCCCACCGCTCTTATCATGGCGGCGCTCCATTATCTGCCGGGGAAATGGCACCTGAAAGTCACTCCGGCGCTATGGTTTTTTGTCGCCGTCGGCATCATGAGCACCATGCTGATCAATGTCTATCTGATTCGCGATTCCGGCAACTCTCTCGGTTATGCCGACACGCATGGCGGTTTTCTCTTCTTTTACCTCACGAAATATCTGATGAAAATTACCGGCGGGATCGGTTCGATGCTTCTTCTCGGTGCCGGAATTATCATCGCCCTGATATTCATAGGCAATGTCTATGTCGGGCTGACCACACGGTTCAGGCTCCCCTCGTTTCTGAATCCGCTGGTTCTGATAAAGTTGCTCTTTGTGGGAATCGGGAAGGCGTTTGCGGCCCTCTGGCGGGGATTGAAACCGGTCAAGAAGGAGAAAAAGAAACGCAAAGAAGCCGTGTCTGACCATGATCCGGAAATTTCGGAGGAAGATGTAATATCAGCGAATGAAGAAGAGGCGACTCGCCAACCCGGGCCTGCAATTGTGCCTGAGGCGAGCCGTTCGCACAAGAAAATTACGGTAAGAAAATCTGCGCCGTCGCTAGGACTGGTCACCGATGACTTCAAATTCCCCGGCCTGGATCTTCTGACCGATAATCCCGAGGGGGGCTTGACGGTCAATCCCGATGAACTAGCCATGACCGCGCGGGCTCTTAAAGATACGCTGGAGACTTTTGGTGTCACCATTGATGGCCAGATTGACAAGTACCCCGGCCCGGTTATTACTCGATTCGAGTTCAAGCCGGCGGCCGGAATTAAGGTGCATCAGATCACCAACCTTTCCGATGACCTGGCGCTGGCTCTGAAAGCCAAACGGATCAGAATTGTCGCGCCGATTCCGGGTAAGGCAGCGATAGGCGTGGAAATCCCCAACGCCAAATCGCAAGTGGTCTATATAAAAGAGATAATCGGTTCCGATGTCTATGCCGACAATCGTCTCCGCCTGCCGCTGGCGCTGGGAAAAACTATCTCCGGCAAACCGTTTGTGACCGACCTGGCCAAAATGCCGCATCTTTTGATCGCCGGTGCAACCGGATCGGGGAAATCGGTTTGCATCAACGCCCTGATAACCTCGCTGCTGTATCGGCTCCATCCCCGCCAGGTGAAATTTATTTTTATCGACCCCAAAATGCTCGAGTTATCA
The DNA here is from genome assembly GCA_026397505.1 of Candidatus Zixiibacteriota bacterium. Classification (NCBI taxonomy): domain Bacteria; kingdom Pseudomonadati; phylum Candidatus Zixiibacteriota; species Candidatus Zixiibacteriota bacterium. The sequence goes on along the minus strand of JAPLUR010000068.1, from coordinate 19,821 downwards.
GTCTACGCCGGGATTCCCCATCTGGGGCGGCCGGTTGTTACCAACCCCAAGAGGGCCGAAAAGGTCCTCGCCGATGCCGTCGTTGAAATGGAGAACCGCTACAAAAAATTGGCCGGGCAATCGGTGCGCAATATTGAGGATTTTAATTCCCGCCAGAAAAGCCCTGAAGAGAAAATGCCCTATATCGTCATCATCGTTGATGAACTGGCGGACATGATGATGGCCGCATCCTCCACTCGGATTGAAATGCTGATTACCCGTCTGGCTCAGATGGCCCGGGCGGTGGGAATTCACCTGATTCTGGCAACGCAGCGCCCATCGGTGGATGTCATTACCGGCCTTATCAAAGCTAATTTTTCTGCCCGTATTGCCTTTCAGGTGGCTTCCAAGATTGATTCGCGAACCATTCTCGATGGCAACGGTGCGGAAAAACTTCTGGGGAACGGCGACATGCTCTTCCTTCAGCCGGGACAGCCGGAACCGGTGCGTATCCACGGTGCCTTTATAGCGAGCGAGGAGACCGAACGGCTGGTGAAATTTATCGTTGACCAATTCCCCGTAGCCCAGAAACCGGAAGGTGAGCCGGTGGAAACCGAAACTGAGTCTGACGGTGAAGTTGATCTCGATGACCCGCTGTTTCTGGAAGCCGCCGAGACTGTGATCAGACATAAGCAGGGCTCAGTTTCGCTTCTTCAGAGAAAGCTGGGTATTGGATACCAGCGTGCCGCCCGCCTGATTGATAAGCTGGAGGAAGCCGGTGTCGTTTCCACCTATGACGGCAGCAAGGCCCGTGAGGTTTTGGTTGACCGCTCCTATCTGGAAAAATTGACTGGCTCGCGCTCTCTATCGGACCCGAACTCCTGAGAATTTCATTCGTATAAGGCTTTATGAAAAGAGTAATTGGAAAAACATCTCCCTTGCTTGTTTTTTTTATCTTCAGTCTGGCGGTCTTCGCGGCGGGCGACAAATTTGAATCGATCAAGAAGGAATTTACTTCAGCCAAACTAATCAGATTCGAAGTAGCAACAGCAACCGTCTCCAAGCTCTTCGACGATATCGACAGCGCCCGGGGCGAAATCCTTATCGCCTATGACGGCCGGTATAATGCCCGGCTGAACGATGATATTTACCTGTTCGACGGCCGCTGTATCTGGGAAATTTCCGGGGCGAATCGTCAGGCCACCAAGCAATGTCTGAAAGAAGGGGAGAAGTTTGAAAATCGCCTCTTTTTTATCAAGGAACTTGACAAATACTTCAGCACTTCGATAATCAAGAAAGACCGGCAGTATCAGCTTCGCCGAAATGCCGAAAGCGATAATGCTCTGCCTGATTCACTGATGGTTTATCTCAATAAGTCCGGCTCGAACATATCCCGACTGGAATATTATGACCTGAACGGCGATTTAAACCGGGTGCACATCCTGGACAGGGAAATTTCAAGCGCCATAAGTGAAGACGATTTCCGGATCAATCTCCCCGATTCCATAGAAGTCATCACCCTTCCATAATCCCGATGAAATTTTTTATCAAAAAATTGGGCTGTCCCAAGAATGATGTCGATGGCGATTTTATTTCCGGAAGACTGATTGATGCCGGCCATCAGATTACCGGCCAGGCCGATGATGCCGAGGCGGTTATTATAAATACCTGCGGTTTCATTCTTCCGGCCAAGGATGAATCGATACAGGAAATATTGTTTTATGAAAAGGCCAAGCAACAGGGAAAGATCGCAAGACTTTATGTCACCGGCTGTCTTTCTCAAAGATACGGAGAGAAATTACTTCGCGATATAAGAGGGATTGACGGCATTTTTGGACTGGGCGAATTGGAGGCGCTGGCCGGAGCCATGGCCGATGGAGTAAGCAGCCGGGCGAAAATATTAATCAATCCCGCCCCTGACCTTTCCTATCTGGCCGGAACCAGACGATATCTGGAAAGCGGATATTGCTACGAATATCTCAAAATCTCCGATGGCTGCGACCGCTATTGCGGCTATTGCGCCATACCGTATATTCGCGGCCGTTACCGCAGCCGCCCGATAGAGGATATAATTAGTGAGGCCCAATTTCTGGCCGGAGCCGGTCGGAAAGAGCTCATTCTGGTTTCTCAGGAGGGAACCGGGTACGGCCGCGATCTCAAAGATGGCACCAATATTATCAGTCTTCTGCTGAGGCTGGAGCAGGTGGCCGGTATCGAATGGATTCGTCTCATGTATCTCCACCCCGAGGCCGTCACCGATGAACTAATCCAATATCTTTCCTTTTCCCCGAAAACCCTGGGTTATTTTGATGTCCCCCTGCAACATATAAGCGATACCATTCTTTCGAAAATGAACCGCCGGATTAACCGCGCCCGGATCGAGGAAATTCTGCAAAAGATCAGGGATGCTTCTCCCGATAATATCATTAGAACCACTTTCATCGCCGGTCTGCCGGGCGAGACCGATACGGAGTTTTCCGAATTGCGCGATTTTATCGCCGATTTTGAATTCGAACGGCTGGGGGTATTCAAATATTCGCAGGAGGAGGGAACGCCCGCCGCTCGTTTCGCCGCGCAGGTCTCTGAAACGGTCAAGGATGAGCGGCTGGATAAACTGATGACGCTGCAACAGGAGATCGCCTTCCGGAAAAATATTGCCTTGATTGACACGATTCAAAAGGTTATTATTGACAAAGCCGAGCCGGACTCTCTCGCTGTTGGCAGAACTAAAGGTGATTGCCCTGATATAGATCAGAATGTTCTGGTCAGGGATCCAAAGGTTAAAACCGGCGATATTCTGGACGCGAAAATAATCATGACGGAAGGGTATGATTTGATCGCCACAACTGAAATCGGGCCGAGATGATTAAATACGAAAAATTGGGCATTTTCCTTTCCAAGCCGATCGCGCTTTTATTTGTCCTGGTGTATCTCCTGCAGTCGGTCTTTATCGTGCTGCTTGTCCAGGACAAATTTGACCTGGAAAAGCAGATCGATTTTCAGCAAAAACGGATTACGGAACTGGAGGAAAAACTTAAAATTCTTCAGGTGATTGAGGATTTTCAGATCGGTTTCACCGATAAGGAAGAGGCTGAACTGGCCGAGGTGATATCCTCGGAATGCAACAGATACGACTATGACCCGCTGTTTCTTCTTTCTCTTATTCTAACGGAATCATCCTTCCGCAACTATCAGGTTTCGTCACGGGGCGCCGAAGGGTTGATGCAGATTCGTCCCCTGACCGGCCGCTCTCTGGCGGGCAAAATCGGTGTCGACTGGAAGGGCGAACAGACACTGCGCCAGCCGGAACTGAATATTCGCATGGGTTCACTGCATCTTTTTGAACTGATTCTGAAGTTTAAGGATGTGCGTAAAGCGCTCATCTCCTATAATCTGGGGGAGACGGAATTAAAAAGCCGAATGAGTTTAAACAAACCTTTGCCCAAGTTATTCCTGGATAAAGTCATGAACAACTATGAAATGTTAAAGGAGCGATACACAATTTGAAATCAAAGTTTTTTGTGCTCAGCGGAGGAGCGATTCTATGCGGAATTCTTCTTCTATCCTGCGGCAAGCATATTATCAAAATAGCGCCCACGGCCAGTGAGCAATTTGATATTGCCAAAACCGAACTCGATAAGAAACATTATCTTTCAGCCATTGAGGATTTCCAGAAAGTCATTTTCAATTACCCCGGATCGAACATTATCGATACCGCCCAGTATTTTCTGGCGATGGCCTATTATGAGAATGAAGATTATGAACTGGCCGGGGTCGAGTTCAGCCGTCTATCCTCTAATTACCCGCGTTCCGAATATGTTGATGACTCCCAGTATATGGCTGGAGTCTGCTATTTCAAGAATACTCCTGCCCATTACGGTTTGGATCAGGAGGATTTAAAGAAGGCAATTACCGCCATGGAGGACTTCATTGTCGAAAATCCAGACTCGCCTCTTATTGAGGATGCCCGCAGAGTAATCCTTGAGGCCCGCACGCGAATGGCTCGCAAGGATTATGAAAACGCCTATCTCTATTTCAAGCTGGAGGATTTCAAGGCGGCCGAGATTTATTTTCAGCTCGTCATAGATGACTATACCGATACCGAGTATGGCGCCAGGGCGTTGTTCAATATGGCCGAAATATCCTATAAACAGAAGAAATATCCCGAAGCCCTTGAGAAATTCAATAATTTTCTGACCGTCTATCCCGCGAATCAATTGGTTCCCAAAGCCAAAAGCTTTGTGGAGAAAATCACGCGCAAGCTGAATACGGCGAATGCTTCCGTTCCATCCAAATAAAGGCGCTCTCTGGGGAATAATGGGGGGGATTTTTGACCCCATCCATTATGGACATCTGATTCTTGCCCAGTGCGCCTTGCAGAAATTCAATTACGAAGGGATTCTTTTCATACCGAGTTTCGATCCGCCCCATCGGGCGGAAAAGCCGGTAGCTGTTTTCGATAACCGATATATGATGACCCGGCTGGCTATCGAAGGGAATGAAAAGTTCGCCATTTCCGACCTGGAGCGGGATCTGAAAAGCCCCGGTTATACTCTTGCCATCGTCGATTTCCTGAATCAGAAATATCCGGGTGTCGTCTGGCATCTGATTCTCGGGGCCGATAATTTGACTCAATTGGATAGCTGGCATAAACCGGAGGAGTTGATTGAAAGGGTCAAAATTGTCGTTGGCAATCGCCCGGGATTTGATCAGGAATTCGAAAAATCTAAATGGTTCGGCCGGGTCGAGCAATTCCCCATGCCGTTGATCGAAATTTCCTCGACGGCTATCAGGAATGCGGTCAGGGAAGGGCGTTCCATCCGTTACCTTGTTCCGGAAGAAGTCCGCCAATTCATCGAATCCCGGGGACTATATCGATGAAGGAGAAATCGCTCTTTCTGGTCGATGGCTCCGCCATTTTCTACCGGGCCTATTTTGCTTTCATCCGTAATCCCTTGATAAATTCCAGGGGAGAAAACACTTCCGCTCCTTATGGCTTCATTAATTCCCTGCTGAAAATCATCAAGGACGAAAATCCCGATTATATGGCCGTCGTCTTCGACACCAAGGCGCCCACTTTTCGCCACCGGATGTACGATGAATATAAATCTACCCGTGCCAAAATGCCCGAGGAGCTGGTCCTTCAATTGCCGCGTATCAGGGAGGCCGCCGAAGCGCTGAATCTTCCTTCGCTGGAAATGGAAGGGTACGAGGCGGATGATATAATCGGCACTCTGGCCAAAGAAGCCGAAAAGCGGGGGATGAATGTCTGGATTGTCTCCGGCGATAAAGACCTTTTTCAACTTGTCTCCGCGCAGGTTAAAATGTATAATCCGCAGAAGGGAGCGCTTCCGCCCGAGAAACTCGACCGTGTCGGGGTCATCGCCAAATTCGGTGTCCCGCCCGAAAAGGTGGTCGATGTCCTCTCACTCATGGGCGATTCCTCCGACAATGTTCCCGGCATTCCCGGAATCGGTCCTAAGACTGCCATATCATTGATAAATGAATTCGGCTCTCTGGAAGCGGTCCTCAAAGCTCCCGAAAAAATCAAGGCCAAAGGTGTCCGAACTAAAATCGCCGAAAATATCCCCCTGGCCGAATTGTCTCTTAAGCTGGTCACTCTGGATACCGCCGTCCCGATTGAATTCTCTCTGGAAAACATGAAACGCGGAGAGATTAATTTTGAAAAGGCCAAGAAGCTGTTTATGGAATTGGAGTTTTTTGCACTTCTCGAAGCCCTGGCCAGAGAAACCGGAACCCTTGAACTCAAGATCGATAGCGCTGCGGTGCTTCAGAATAAACAAGCCGCATATCTCTGTATTTCAGATATCGCACAGCTGGAGCAACTGGTCGGGGAACTATCCGAAAAGCGGGAAATAGCGATCGATACCGAAACAACTTCTCTTAATTCGCTCGAGGCCGGATTGGTCGGCATTTCGCTCTGTGCCGAGGCCGGGAAAGCTTATTACCTGCCCATAGGCCATACCGACAGCAAGAAAAATCTCCCGCACGAAGAAGCATTTAAACTCCTCTCCGGTCTCTTTGCGGACCGAAAAGTGCAGAAATTCGGGCAGAATATCAAATTCGACCTGGAGGTTCTGCAACGGGCAGGGCTGGAAATCGACCCGGTCTCTTTCGATACCATGTTGGCATCGTATGTCATCAACCCTTCGGGGCGTCAGCATGGTCTCAATCATCTGGCTTTCGAGCAATTCAATTACCATATGCAGCCGATCACCGATCTGATCGGATCGGGTAAAAAACAGATATCTTTCGCCGAGGTTGAGATCGATAAGGCGACCTTTTACTCCGCCGAGGATGCCGATTACACTTACCGGTTGCGAGGCGTTCTGGCGCCGAAAATCGATCAACTCAAATTGCATAATCTTTACTACAATATTGAAATTCCGCTTATCAAAGTGCTGGCGGCGATGGAAAAAGCCGGGGTGAGGATCGATTCCGATTATTTGGCGGCAATGTCCAAGAGACTGGATCAGGATCTGGAGATATTAACACGGGATATTTATATCGAGGCCGGACAGGAATTCAATATTAATTCCACACAACAGCTATCGATAATTCTTTTTGAAAAACTGAAACTCCCAACGCGTGGAAAGACCGCCAAGAAAACAAACTTTGCCACCGATATCAGAGTCCTTGAAGAATTAGCCGCCATCCATAATCTGCCGCGCATGATTCTTGACTATCGTCAGTTGCTGAAACTGAAGAATACTTATATCGACGCTATACCGGCCCTGATCAGCAAGGAGACCGGCAGAGTACATACTTCATTCAACCAGACTATTACCGCTACGGGCAGACTTTCCTCTACCGATCCCAACCTGCAGAACATTCCGATACGGACCGAAATCGGCCGCCAGATCCGCAAAGCATTTATTCCCCGCGACGAAAACTACCTTCTTTTATCGGCCGATTATTCCCAGATAGAGCTACGGATACTGGCCCATTTTTCCGAAGACAAAACGCTGATAAAAGCTTTCGAAGACAGGGAAGATATTCATGCCCGAACCGCCGCCGAGGTCTTTGGTGTTGATATCAAAGATGTCACTCCCGAGATGCGGCGTTCGGCCAAGACGGCCAACTTTGCCGTCATTTACGGTGTCACTGCTTATGGTCTTTCGCAGCAAACAGAGCTGGATGTCACCCAATCGAAGGAATTCATTGATACCTATTTTGCCCGCTATCCCGGCATCAAGAAATATATGGACAGCACCATCGAATCCGCTCGAAAGAACGTCTATGTAACAACCCTCTTCAACCGCATAAGGTACTTGCCGGAAATCAATGCCAAAAATTTCCAGGTGCGGCAGTTTGCCGAAAGAACGGCCATCAACACTCCCATTCAGGGAACCGCCGCCGATATGATCAAGCTGGCCATGATTCATATTTTCAAACGAATCGAGGGGATGAAGTCAAAAATGATTCTGCAGGTCCATGATGAATTGGTTTTTGACGCCCACCGGGATGAAATTGATGAGTTGCGCGAATTGGTGCGGGACGGGATGGAAAAAGCGGTCAGGTTGAAAGTCCCGATAACCGTCGATATCGGAGTTGGCTCCAACTGGCTCGAGGCCAAATAGGGGCAGTCAAATCGCCATGCTTATCGGAATCACCGGTCAGATCGGAACAGGCAAATCGGAGGTTGCCCGCCTGTTTGAGAAACATGGGGCCTATGTTATATCGGCCGATCAGATCGGCCGAGAAGTAGTCGAACAGAATCGGGTAGTTCTCAGAGAATTGGTTGGAGCATTTGGGGCCGAGATATTGACTCCGGGTGGAAAACTCCGCCGGCGCCTTCTGGGAGAACTCGCTTTCGCTACTCCGGCAGGTAAGCGAAGATTAGATAAAATTGTTCATCCCCGACTTCTCCGGAAACTGGGTCGGCAAACTTCCCTTGCCCTCAAGAAACATGCCTTAGTTGTGGTTGACGCCGCTCTACTGATTGATTGGAATTGGGATAAAGAGGTTCAATACACGGTTTTGGTTCATTCCCGCAATGAGATAAAAGCGGCTCGCCTCTTGAAAAAGGGGTATTCTCGGGCTGAAATAATAACGAGGATCAGATCCCAGAAAGGCTTCATCGAACTGAGAAAGCATGCCGACTTTATCATTCACAACAATAAATCTCTTGATTCACTTGAAGTTCAGGTGGAAAAACTGATTGAAAAGTTGAAACGAAATGGTTGACTTTAAATTATTAAGTAATATATTTGCTGCTGACAAGTTACAAAATTCACAAACATGAGGACTCGGAGGTAAGATGCCGCTCCTTGATTCAAAGACCGGTAAAGTTATTAGAGACTACACAATAGATGAACTGAAAGAACGTGCTAATTATATGCGCGGCCTGGACATGATATCCCTATGTTCCGGGCAATCAGGGCATTCCGGCGGGACCCTTTCCATGATGGATATCCTGGCCTGTCTGTACCTGAAAGTGGCACGGCACGATCCCAAAAACCCAGGCTGGGAAGATCGCGACCGGGTCATCTGGTCGGCCGGGCACAAGGCCCCGGCGCTTTATATATCTTTGGCCGTATCCGGTTATTTCCCTGAGGATGAACTGGCCAAGCTGAGAATGCTTTATTCTCCTTTGCAGGGGCACCCACATCGGAAAGAACTGGGTGGGGTCGAGATTTCCTCCGGTTCGCTGGGCCAGGGGATGTCGGTGGCTGTCGGTGTGGCTCTGGCGGCCAAATTAGACAAAAAGGACCATCGGGTTTTTGCGATAACCTCTGATGGCGAGCATCAGGAAGGCTCCATGTGGGAAGCGGCCATGGAGGCGGGAAATTTCAAACTGAATAATTTTATCAATATCATAGACTTTAACCGGCTGCAGATAGACGGCTTGGTGAAAGATGTTCAGGATATCGACCCGCTGGCGGATAAGTACCGGGCTTTCAAATGGGATGTGATAGAGGTCGACGGCCATGATATTGCAGCTATTTTGAACGCTCTGGATAGAGCCTGTCACTCCCAGGAAAAGCCGACCTTGATTCTGGCCAGGACGACCAAAGGCAAAGGGGTCAGTTTCATGGAAAACGTTGCCGGATGGCATGGTAAACCGCCCAACAAGGAAGAAATGATCAAGGCCCTGGCGGAATTGGGACTTTCCACTAAATTTGATCTCGAAAAATTCTTTAAGGTCGGCACCGACCATCAGGTAATGGTGGAAAAGAGACTTGATGCCAAGATGCCCAAATTCTCCCGGGATTTCTGGTGGAATAAACAAGACAATATGAAAGCCGATATGGATCCCACCCGCAAGGGAATGGGTCGGGCGCTCGATGAGTATGGTGGCGATGAACGAGTCGTTTGCATCGGCGCTGATATTTCCGATTCCATCACCATTTCCGATTTTTATAAGAACCACCCCGAGCGGAAAAACCGCTGGATATCGGTCGGCGTGGCCGAGCAGGGGGGAACGACGGTGGCGGCTGGGCTGGCCAAGGAAGGGAAATTACCCGTTTTCGGGACTTATGGTGTTTTCTCCTCTGCCCGTAATCTCGACCAGTTGCGTGTCTCGGTCTGCTATGGCGATTTTAATGTTCTCATCGTTGGCGCCCATGGCGGTGTTTCGGTCGGCCCGGATGGTGCAACGCACCAGGAGCTCGAGTCCCTTTTCCAGATGTGCGGCCTTCCCAATATGCGGGTCGGCGTGCCGGTCGATTCGGTGGAAAGCAAAAAGATGACAAAAGCCATGCTATTTGATATTGTCGGACCCAAATATGTCCGCTTCGCTCGCGAAGCGACGCCGGTGGTTTCCGATGTGAATACACCTTTCAAATTCGGAGTCGCCAATATCTATCGTTTCCGCGGCGAGAAAGACAAATTTAGAGATGCCTTCGAAATTAAACTCTCGCCCGACTACAGATCGGAAAATGAAGATCTGACCATAATTTCCTGCGGGCCCGAAGCGGCCGAGGCGCTTCGTGCCGCCTGGATTTTGAAAAGCGATTATGGTATCGAGACCAGAGTAATAAACATGCATACAGTCAAGCCCCTCGATAAAGAGGCCATTCTCAGGGCCGTGCGCGAAACCCGTTGCATTGTCACCGCTGAAGAGCACCAGGTGGGCGGACTCGGGAATCTGGTGGCTGCGGCCATGTTGGAAGGTGTCTCCGGCGATGGCAAGATCATACCCTTTGGCATGGTCGGGGTAAAGGACCGTTTCGGCGAATCCGGACTTCCCTGGCAACTGGTCAAGGAGTTCGAGGTAGCCGCAGAGTTCATTGCCGATAAGGCCAGACAGCTTCTGAAACTCCGTTAAGATTTAACCTTAGCTAATTCTTATGCTGAAGATTGACTGCAGGAGATAGAGATGAAATACGCTGAAAGAATGAAAAGACTGGGGACAGAATCAGCCTTCGATGTCCTGGTTAAGGCAAAAAGTCTTGAGGCTAAAGGGATGGAAGTAATTCATCTCGAAATTGGTGAGCCCGACTTTGCCACCCCGGCCAATATTTGTGATGCCGCAATCGAAGCAATTCGCGGTGGATTTACGCACTATAATCCATCCCCCGGCTATCCTGATGTTCGTGAGGTCGTTTCAGATTATATCAATCGAACGCGCGGAATAAAAACCAATTTTAGGAATGTCGTTATCACCCCCGGCGGCAAGCCGATCATGTTCTTTACCATGCTCGCACTGGTCAATGAAGGGGAGGAAGTGATATTCCCCAATCCCGGTTTTCCCATTTATGAATCGATCATCAATTTTATCGGCGCCAAGGCCGTCCCCATCTACCTCCGGGAAGAAAACGATTTCCGTCTTGACGTTAAGGAATTGAAGTCTCTGGTCACGCCCAAAACCAAGCTGATTATCATCAATTCGCCCCAGAATCCTACCGGCGGCGTTCTCACTCATAACGATCTGGAAGAGATCGCCGGAATTGCGGTCGAAAAAGATGTTTGGATACTCTCCGATGAAATTTACTCCCGCATTATTTATGAGGCCAAATTTGAATCGTTGACACAATTCCCCGGCGCCCTCGAGCGAACCATCATCCTGGACGGAATGTCCAAAACCTATGCCATGACCGGGTGGCGGCTGGGGTATGGTGTGATGGAGGAGACGCTGGCCGCTCATGTCGCCCGCCTGGCCACCAATTCCACTTCTTGCACTGCTTCTTTCTCTCAGATTGCTATGAAAGAGGCTATCACCGGCCCTCAGGAAGAGTCGGACAAAATGGTGGCCGAATTCAAGAAGCGGCGGGATGTCATTGTGGCGGGATTGAACAAGATTGACGGCTTCACCTGCAAAAAGCCGCTGGGTGCTTTTTACGCCTATCCCAATATCACCGGCACCGGCTGGAAATCAAAAGACCTCGCCGATTTCATCCTTGAGAAATATGGTGTAGCCGCTCTTTCAGGTACCGCCTTCGGCAGTTTCGGCGAAGGTTATATGCGGTTCTCTTACGCCAACTCCATTGAAAATATTCAGAAAGCCCTCTCCAAGGTTGAGGCAGCAATAGCAAAAATCAAGCAAAGCGCTTAAGTTTTCGCAAAATTGTCCGATTTTTATGCAATAAAGGCCACTTTAATTGCAGAAGGATCGGACTGTTTTTTAGTTGACAAAAAATATCGCAACTTCGTAATTGATAATGCAGTAGAGATTAATGGATTTCTATCCGAGCGTTGTTTGGCTACAGGCTTTCCCACTTGCAGATGGATCTGTTAATCCCGGCTTTGATGGAAGTAAGAAAACGTACATAAAACATCTATTGCTGTCTCACAAGGAGGTGAACGGTACAAGAAGATTCTCAATTGATAACGACTTTACCATTAAACCTAATGGAGGGTTATAAAATTGAATAAGAAAATATTTGCTTGGATGATGGTGGTTCTTGTGGGGCTATTGGTCCTTGCTATACCGCTCATGGCGGGAACCACCGGCAAGATATCCGGGAAGGTCGTTAATGAAGAGACCAAAGAACCGCTTCCCGGCTGTCCGGTATCGATTGTCGGTACCAAATTGGGCGCCTTAACCAACGAGCAGGGGGAGTACTTCATCCTGAATATACCGGTGGGTACTTATACGCTTAAGGCCTCTCTTATCGGTTTTGCTCCGGTGGAGATAACCAATTTGAAAGTCTCCATCGACCTCACCACATATTCCGATTTTTCCCTTTCCAAAAAGGCTCTGGATCTGGGGAAGACGATTGTAGTTACGGCTGAACGCCCCCTGATTATTAAGGACAAAACCGCCTCTATCAAACTGGTCGAGTCCGATCAAATCCAGAATATGCCGACCCGCGGCTATCAGGATATTGTCGGCTTACAGGCCGGTGTGGTTGCATTCAGAGATAACCCCAACACCAGAGTTCGGGGCGCCCGCGAGAACACGAACACCGTTCAGTTGAATATCCGCGGCGGCCGTTCCAGCGAGGTTGCTTATTACGTCGATGGTTTCTCGCAGCAGGATCCTCTGTCGGGTGTCTCTACCACCAACATTAACAATAATGCTCTTTCGGAATTGGAAATCACCACCGGCGGTTTCAGCGCTGAATATGGCTGGGTTGCCTCGGGCGTTATCAACGCCACCACCAAAGAGGGAACCAGCAAGTACTCCGGAGCGCTTGAGGCCGTGACCGATCAGGTGTTGAAGGACAATTTTGACTACAACACTTATGATGTCAATGTCGGCGGCCCGATTCCCGAATTGGAAGGTTCGACTTTCTTCCTGTCGGGCGAAAGACGCTGGCAGCGGGACCGTCAGCCTTCGGGCATTGTGGATGGCCAGCTGCCGCACAATACCCTTGACGGATGGGGCGGTCAGGGAAAACTGTCATTCCGCCTCAACGACAACATGAATATTAAGGTTGGCGGCATGTACTCCATTGACAAATGGCAGGAGTACCTTCATTCCTATTATTTTAATACTGCCCATACGCCGCGTTATGATGACCGGAATGGCTCTTTCTACCTTAAATGGACCCATACCCTGTCTCCCAAGACTTTCTATACCGCTTCCATGAGCTATTTCATCACGGAGAGAATTCGGGGCGACGGAGTCTATTTTAAGGATCTGGAGGCTTATGGCAACCCGCGCGGAAATCCGGCCTTTGATGCCACCGGCTTGTTCATGTCATGGGACGATCTCGCCAGCGTTACTCCCGGTATCGATGAAGGCCATGTCTGGGATGATTTCCTGCATCGGAAATCCCGCTATTTCGGACTCGATATGGATATGACCAGCCAGGTGACCCAGCATCATCTGGTTAAGGCCGGTTTTGAATTCCAGAGACATAACCTGAAGTACTACCGCCACCTGTTCCCGACCAATCCGACTTCGATTGACTACGACCGTTACGGATATGGCGCCTATGCCAATGAACAGTCGGATGACGTCCTGGGATGGCAGAATGAAAGCAAAAAGCCGATTAACTGGGCACTGTATCTTCAGGATAAATTCGAATGGAATGACCTGGTTATCAATGCTGGTGTGCGCTTCGATTATTTCGACACCCGTGCCCTCCGAGTGAAAAATCTGAGCCGGCCGTTCGATCCCGATAACACGGGAAACAATGCCTCCACGCTGGAGTTGTCCGATCTGCAAGACAGCAAGGCGCAAACCAGACTCTCACCAAGGCTTGGTCTTGGATTCCCTGTCTCGGACAAGACGGTCATGCACATGAGCTATGGAAAATTCTTCCAGCGCCCGGACCTCAACTTCCTCTATGTCGGCTATGATTATTACGCTTACAAGGTAAATTCCGGTGGTTACTTCTATGCCTTCGGAAATCCCAATCTCGAGCCGGAAAAGACTACCGCTTATGAGTTTGGAATTTCTCACCAGTTGGGCGATTATACTTCCTTTGATGCCACGGCCTATTATAAAGATGTTTCCAACCTGACCCAGGTGGCGACATTCCCGGCTTTTCCAAGAGCCTATTCGATCTATTTCAACAATGACTTCGGCACCATCAAAGGTATCGATTTCTCGCTCAATATGCGCCGGATTCACAACATGACCGTTGACCTCAACTATTCGATCTCCTGGGCTAATGGAACCGGCTCTTTTGCCAACACGCAGTCGAATATCGCCTGGACTTCTTCCGAAAAACCGCTGCAGACCGCCGCTCTGGATTTCGATCAACGCCATAAAATCACCGGCGTGGTTGACCTGAGGGCCGGCAAGGGTGAGGGCCCCAAGCTGGGGACCATTTATCCTCTGGAAAACGCCGGTATAAACGTGATTATGAATCTCTCGTCAGGAACACCTTATTCGCCGGTTCGTCTCGATGCCGACCCGGCCACGCTATACGCTGTTTCCTATACTCCTGCCGGTTCGGCCAACTCTCGCTATATGGGTTGGAGATTCAGAATCGACCTGAAGGCGAGTAAATCCATTTCCTACCGCGGTACTAATTTTGACTTCTATGTCTGGGTGCTGAATCTCTTCGATCGCAAGAACCCGGTGGCCGTTTATGAAACCTCGGGAAATGGCGAGGCAACAGCCTGGCTTAATACCCAGCAGGGAGATGAATTCCAGACTCGCTGGAACACGGTTCACGATGCTTCCGGTCTGACCGGAAAGCAAAAATATGAACTGAAACAGAAAGACCCGGCAAACTTCGACACCCCGCGTCAGGTCCGTTTCGGTATCAGGATGAGTTTCTAAGCCAGGGAGGTATGAAATTATGAAAATGAACAGGATATTTATTGCCATAGCAGTGTTGGTGATTTTCTGCTCGCTGGCGCTGGCCCTTCCTCCGGCAATGACCGGTATGAGAGCCTCTAAGCCGGGCAAGTCGATGGTCACCGATACTGAAACGATGATTAATGTCAACAACCTGCAGATGTTTGTGACGAATGCGGGTGGTTACGCCATGGATTGGGGCCTGTTGCTGGAATCGCAGAAAAATGACGGTCTCTACTATCCTGCCGGCACCGACAAATCCGTTCTCTTCTCGGCAGGAATCTGGGTGGGTGGTCTGGTCGATGGCGAGATTAGGCTGGCCGTCGGCGCTTTCGACACACCGGAATACTACCCCGGCCCGGCCGATGCCACGGGCAATCGGTTGACCGACAGAAATCGATTCAAAGTCTATAAGATTTTGAAGGATAATTCGATTTGGCTCGACCCCAACAAGGGGGGAATCGGAATTGCCGATGGAACGCCCTTTCTGCGGGTTGATTCAGCCCGCCATTTTAATGACTATCAGCTCTGGAAGGACAGCGCTTCCATTGACGGTGCGCCTCTCGATTCCAACGGCAATCCGTTATTGTTCGGCGACCAGTCCCTCTGGGCGGTCTTCAATGACGGCGGCCCCCACAATTATGCCGCATATGGCGGTGGCACGCTGCGGCTGGGTGTTGAGCTTCAAGCCAATTTCTTCGGCTTCGATCTTCCCGGAGCTCTGGGCAATACTATTTTTGCCAGATGGGTTATCATTAATAAGTCGCCCAATACCATTGATTCGACTTATATTTCGCTCTGGGCGGATCCGGACCTCGGCGGTGCTTCTGACGATTTGGTCGGCTGCGATACTGCCTTGTCGTTGGGTTACTGCTATAATGGATCCAATAACGACCAGACTTATGGCTCGCGGCCGCCGGCGATCGGCTTTGACTTTTTCCAGGGGCCTATTATTCGCCGAGGCGACCCTATCTATCCCGATTCGGTCTTTGATGGTGCCTTTGTCGTTACCAATACCGGCGACACCATTTATGATGCTATCAAGCTCGGGATGGAGTCTTTCAACAAATATACCAACGGCACCGACCCTGATGTTTCCACTCAGGCTTACGGCTTTATGAGAGGATTTGATGCCGTAGAGAACTGCGATACCTGCCCTTATGTCGATCCCGATTCTGGTTTTGTAACCAAATTCTTTGGAGCCGGCGATCCGATTTCCGGAAAGGGTTGGATTGACGCCAGTCCCGGCGACCGCCGTTTCATGCTTAGCGCCGGTCCTTTCACCATGAGTCCCAACGATACGCAGGTTATTGCGGCCGGTATTGTGGTCGGGCAGGGCGCCGATCGACTCACCTCGGTGAGCGCATTGAAGTTCTTTGATCAGTTGGGCCAATATGCTTATGACGTAAACTTTCAGTTGCCCTCGCCGCCCCCGCGGCCGGTAGTTACTTCTCAGGCTTATGACCGCAAAGTCGTCCTGACCTGGACCGACCGCTCCGAGTTGGAGTACAAGGAGCCCTCACACACCTTTGAAGGGTATGTCGTGTATCAGGGTCAAACCGTTGCGGGACCCTGGAGAATGATCGCCACTTATGATGTCAATAACGGCTTTGGCGTTCTTCGCGATGATGTGCTTGATGAGACAGTCGGCGCGGTGGTTAACAAGCCGGTCGTTTTTGGTTCTGATGCCGGTGTCCGGCATTATATTGAAATCGACCAGGATTATATCCTCGGCACGCGCCTGCATAACGGCATGGACTATTATTATGCCGTTACCGCTTATTCCTATGCCTTTACCGATCCCACCGTGCCGGGTGGTTTGAAGTTCCTTGAAAACAGGCAGCAGACTATCACCGTGACGCCGCAGGATGATCTCCCGGGTTCGAAATGGGCGACCGCCTCGACCGATGAGCAGGCCACTTATAGCAGGATTAATGATCAAATTCCCCCGACTACTGACTTTGTTACCGTTACGATCGTGGATCCGACCAAAGTGACTGATCATCAATATCGGGTGCTGTTCCGCCCGATTTACCCGGATACCTTGTATGCCATTGACAGCACGGTATCGCCGCCCGAATCGACGATAGCCGAGATAATCTGGCCCGACACAACGACCTTATGGCAGAATGGTGATACGGTGAATATTCACCAATACTGGGAGCTTTGGGATCTCACCACCGACACCCGCCTTCTGGCCAAGCAGTGGAATAAATCCGGCGATGACAACTATAATGTCGTCGACGGTATACTGGTGAAAATCATCGGTCAGCACGTGCCGAAACTGCAGAGTGTTACCTATTTCAATAATAATGCCGCTCATCGCCAGGCGCTGACCGGCATCAATGCGGGCCTTAACTTCTTCTTCAATGGCGCCGACTATGGAATCAATTTCTGGGGCGGGTATTTGGATCCGGCTGCCATGCCTGATTCGTTCACCACTGTGGAAGTCAGATTCATGGGCTCGAAGGCCAATGGCCAGTACGCTTATAACTACCTCCGTCCCGGTTATTCTTATCAGGACTATTTCCGGGTGCCGTTCCAGGTGTGGGATGTGGTCAATAATCGTCAGTTGAACGCCGCCTTCGTTGAATGGAGCGGCTCAACCGTATATGACTCAACCTGGGGTCCCAACGCCAGCGCCGCCGAATTGGGTGGCCGTGAGTACCTCTTTGTCCTGAAATCGCCCTATAGCGGCGATGAACCGCTGAACTCCGCTATCAATTATACGACTGAGGATTTCGGCGATGGCTCCGCCTTTGACTTCATGTATGCCCTCTGGCCTGCCCTGCTCTCTGCCACTGACGTTATCGACAGCGGTGACGTTCTGGAGTTCCTGTGGGCCAACCCGTCGGACAACAACGACCGCTTTACTTTCCAGACCACTGCGGCGGTTCAGAACAATGAGGCTCTGGCCAAAAACGCGCTGGATGATATCCGGGTGGTGCCGAATCCATATTATGCCTTCTCCATCTATGAAGCCAATCAGTTCGACCGCCAGGTTCGTTTCCTGGGAATGCCCGATAATTTCACTCTCAGGATTTTTAACATCGCCGGCGATAAAGTGCGAACTCTCTCCTCGCGTGACAAAGCGCCAGGTCAGAGCTGGCTTGTATGGAATCTGCAGACCGATGAGGGGTCGCCCGTGGCGGGAGGCGTCTATATCTGGTATTTGGATGCTCCCGGTATCGGGGCCAAATACGGTAAAATGGCCGTGTTCCCCGAAATCGAACAGTTGAATACTTACTAAGGAGAGGGAGGAATTACAAAATGAATAAGAAAACGGTCTTTATTCTGATGATGATGCTCCTGGCCCTCGCTTCGGTAAGTATGGCCGGGAGTGAAAGGCGTGTTGGCTCTGCGGGAGCTCAGGAGCTTCAGATTCCGATCGGCTCCCGGGGAACCGCTATGGGCGGTGCCATCAGTGCCGACGCGATGGGAACCGAGGCGATTTTCTATAATCCCGCCGGTGTCGCCTTTACTCGAGGTACGGAAGTCATGTTTTCGCATCTCAAGTACTTCGCCGATATGGATCTCAACTACTTCGCGTTGACAAAATCATTTGAGGATTTCGGCGCCATCGGAATCTCCGCCAAGATTTTGTCGGTCGGCGATATCATTAAGACTACCTCGGAAATGTCCGGACCGGAAGGAACCGGCGAAACATTCAATCCGACTTTCGCCGTGATTGGTCTGACCTATTCCCGCATTATGACCGATCGCGTAACCTTCGGTATCACCGGTAGTCTCATTAGCGAATCAGTCGACCGGGCCTCTGCCACCGGAATGGCGCTTGACTTTGGAATCAACTACGATACCAAGTGGCGCGGTCTCAGGATCGGCATCGTGGCCAAGAATGTCGGTCCGGAGATGAGATTCGCCGGCGCCGGTTTCAGCTACGATGGCCGGACGTCCAATTTGAATCCGGTGTCGCCTGACAAGACCTTCCAGGCCCAATCGGCAAAATTCGAGTTGCCGTCATATATCCAGTTTGGCGCGGCTATGGATTTCTATAATATTGAACGGAATCGGGCCACCGCCTACGGAAGTTTCCAGTCCAACAATTTCTCCAAAGACCTCTGGCGTTTCGGCGCCGAGTATTCCTTTGATGAGAAATACTTCCTGAGAGCCGGATATTCAATTGACGATAGGCAGGTCGATTACCTATACGGCATGGCCTTTGGCGCCGGAGTGGTTTTCAATTTCGGAACCACCGATCTGACATTGGAATATTCCTGGAACGAAACCCAGTTTTTCGACAACATTCAGTACTTTACCGGCAAGGTCAATTTCTAGTATTGCCGGGCTGATCATGGCCGGACGACTTTCAGGTCGTCCGGCTTTTTTTTTGTTGTCAAACGAGTCCCGGGGGTTGTTTATTGGAAGCGATGAAATACGCCGTGGTCGTCAGAAATGTAGCCGATCTCCGCGCCGAGCCGAAATTTCGTTCGGAGCGCAAAAGCCAGTTGCTGTTCAACGAGGCTGTTGAAATTCTCGAGGATCGCGATGGTTACTATCTTGTAAGGCAACAGGACCGATATGAGGGCTGGGTGGATCAGAGAGCCGTACATATTATATCGAAAAAACTATTCGGTATGCATTCGGAGCATCTCAATTATCAGGTTGGATCGCCGACGGTGCGCGTCAAACCGCCGCCTGGAGCAAGGCACTTCCCGCCGTTTCTATTTTATGGAACCAGAGTTAATCTGGTGGAGAAAATCGGCCGCGATGCCTTCATCATGACTCATGATGACCACCTGCTCAAGATTTCAGTCCGCAAACTGACCCCTCTTCTGGAGGATAACGCCATAATCGTCAACCCTGAAGGAATTATCCGTGACGCCCGGAAATTTCTCGGTGTTCCGTATCTCTGGGGAGGTGTTACGCCCTTCGGTTTTGACTGCTCCGGGCTGGTGCAAATGGTCTATCGTACCGCCGGAATCAAACTCCCCCGCGACAGCAAGGATCAGCGTTTTTCGGGACACTGGATCAATATTGACCAGGTCCGAAAGGGTGACCTGCGATTTTTCAGGGGACACGTCGCCATTGCTCTCGACCGATACCGTATCATTCACTCCTCGCTGGGCGAAGGCGGGGTGGCAATCAATTCCCTTAATCCCGGTGACCCTGATTTTCGCCCCGACCTGATCAATATCTTTCTTGAGGATCGGAGGGTGATA
>JAPLUR010000067.1 GCA_026397505.1 Candidatus Zixiibacteriota bacterium | reverse complement strand
GTTGGCCGATTCGGTCGATATTCTTGATGCCGATCTCGCCTATCAGAAAGCTCTGCGGCTTATGGCTGAGAAAGAGACTACCAGGAGAAACGCTTCCCTGTCATTGATCCAGCAAATCGGATTGCCGCCCGGCGAGGAAATTGTTCCCATCGACACGGCTCCGATGCCGCCGCTGTTGGACACCGCAAAGAAATCCGCCGATTCCTCCCAAATCAACCGCCCGGAGTTAAAAGCACTTGATAGTCGCATCCGCACGGCCAATTTTCTTATCAGTCTCAGCAAGGCCAACTACTTTCCCAACCTCAGCGGTTACGCCGGATATTCGGCCGGAAAACCCAACAAAGATCTGTTCAATAAGACCTGGAATGATTATTTCAACATCGGGCTGGCTCTGAACTGGGAATTCAATCTCGGCGGCAAAACCCATAATAGCACCCTTTCGGCCAGGCAGTCGGCTTTTTCCGCCCGGATGGCCAAAAGCCGTCTCACCGAAGCACTTACCCTTCAGGCCGGTATTACTCAGGAAAACCTTCGTTACGCTCACCGGGCTTGCACTATTGCGGAAAAAGAGCTGGAGATTATCACTCATGAATTCCGCCTCGCCAAAGAAAAGCAGCAAGCGGGAAAATTGAGCGTCAACCGTCTGCTGGAAATGGAAGCCGACCTGACTTCTGCCGAGCAGATGTACCGTGCAGCAATAATCAATTATTTCATATCCGAAACAGAATATCTCTATGCCATCGGGGCACCCAAAATATATGGAGGATTTTAGGATGAGATTCTTTTCCTTTGCATATTTAATAGCCGTCCCCCTGCTAATCCTCTCCTGCAGCGGCAAGACTCTCCCGCCGGGTGGATCCGGCCTGATAGAGGCAACCGAAATAATCGTCTCGGCCGAAACCGGCGGACCGCTCAAGGCTCTTCATTTCGATGAAGGGGACCCCATAAAACAGGGCGACACGATTGCCGTGATCGACACGACCACGGTGCTGCTTCGCCTTCGCGATGCCGAGGCGCTCAAGCAAGCGGGCGAGACCAGGATTCGTTCAGCCTCTCTCGGTATCGAACAGGCCGAATTCAACTATGATCTGGCTAAGAAAGAATATGAACGTATCGGCGCCCTGATCAAGAGCGGTTCGGCCAACCAGCAGCAGTATGACCAGGTGGAAACCGCCTTTCGGCAGGCAGGTCTGGCCAAAAAACAGGCGTCCGCCGCTCTGGATGCCGCCCGTGCCGAACTGGCCCGCGCTCTGGCTGCCATCGACCTTCTCCGGAAACAATGGAACGACTGTTTTCCCCTGGCGCCGGGTTCTGGTACAATTGTCAACAAATACATCGAATCAGGTGAACTGGTCACTCCCGGAAAGCAACTGGTCAAGATTGCTCAGCTGGATACCGTTTGGGTGAAAGTGTACCTTCCCCCGGACGACCTGACCAAAATCAAACTGGGCGCCGCCGCCGGAATAGACCCCGAGGACGGACAAAATCACATTTTCCAGGGCCGCATCACCTGGATATCCGACGAGGCCGAGTTCACCCCCAAAAATGTGCAGACCAAAGAGTCGCGCGCCGATCTGGTTTATGCCGTCAAAATCACCATTCCCAATCCCGAGGGAACGCTAAAAATCGGTATGCCGGTATCGGTGGAGATAAAGTGAACCTTATCACCATCGACAGCCTCACCAAGAAGTATGGCTCGCTGGTCGCGGTCGAGAATTTCAGCCTCACCGTTGACCGAGGTCAAATTGTCGCGCTAGTCGGACCGGATGGCGCCGGAAAGACCTCCATTTTCCGCTCCATTTGCGGTCTGATTGCTTATGATAACGGCACAATAACCATCGACGGACGTGATGTCGCCCGCGAATTCAATCAGGTGAAACACTTGCTGGGGTATATGCCGCAGTTATTCTCGCTTTATCCTGACCTCTCGGTGGAGGAAAACCTCTCCTTCTATGCCGGTCTGTTCGGTTTGCGCCGCGACCGTTTCGACGAGAAGAAAAAGCGCCTTTATGAATTTTCCGGACTGGGACCGTTCCATAACCGCCGGGCGGGCGCCCTCTCGGGCGGAATGAAACAGAAACTGGCGCTCA
This sequence comes from Candidatus Zixiibacteriota bacterium, assembly GCA_026397505.1. NCBI lineage: Bacteria > Pseudomonadati > Candidatus Zixiibacteriota > Candidatus Zixiibacteriota bacterium. The sequence continues at coordinate 1,049 of JAPLUR010000067.1, read as the reverse complement.
GTTGTGCTCTGGTGCATGACCCGGAAGTGCTGGTCCTTGACGAGCCGACCACTGGAGTCGACCCCCTTTCGCGGCGGCAGTTCTGGGATATCCTCAAAGACCTGCGCCGGAACGGCTCCGCCATTCTCGTCTCGACTCCTTATATGGATGAGGTCGCTCACTCCGATAAGGCACTTTTCATTTATGAAGGTCGGAAACTGGCCGAGGGAACGCCCGAGGAATTGACCCGCCAATTCAACGGCCGGGCCTATCGCGTGAAAACCTCTCCGACTTATGCTTGCATGCAGCAGATACGGAAAATTGAGGGTCTGGATTCGCGACGGTTCGGTTCTACGATACATGTTTATACGCCACACGACCGGCCCATCGAGCATTTCTCAGACCGCCTTTCGCAAATCGGCATCACTTCCGACCTTATCGAACCGATATCTCCCGAACTGGAGGACACCTTCATACAGATGATGAGTGGATGATCCTATGGATTATGCCGTCACCATCGATAAGCTGACCAAAAAATTCGGCGCTTTCACCGCGGTTGATGAAATCAGCCTGAAAGTTGCCCGGGGCGAAATTTTCGGTTTTCTGGGAGCCAATGGCGCCGGCAAAACCACCGCCATAAGGATTCTCTGCGGCCTTCTGCTTCCCACCTCCGGTACCGGTATTGTCAACGGATTCGATATTTATAAAGACAGCGAACAAATCAAGAGAAGCATTGGATACATGTCGCAGAAATTTTCGCTCTATCGCGATCTCACCGGCCGCGAGAATCTTCAATTCTACGGTTCGGTTTATCATTTGCCGAACGGCCAATTGAAAGAACGTATTGCCGAATTGACCGATTTGCTCGATTTAACCGATTTCATCGATCGCCTGGCGGAATCGCTTCCGACCGGATGGCGCCAGCGGCTGGCCCTCGCCGCAGCGCTTCTGCACCGCCCCGCAATCCTTTTCCTCGATGAACCAACCGGCGGGGTCGACCCGGTTTTCCGCAGACGCTTCTGGGAAATTCTCTACCGTTTGGCCGATGCCGGCACCACGCTCTTTGTCAC
>JAPLUR010000066.1 GCA_026397505.1 Candidatus Zixiibacteriota bacterium | reverse complement strand
CCCCAGCAGATCCGTAAACTCATCCGAACCACCAACGTCATCGAGAGAGCCTTCCGTGAGGTAAGACGGCGTCTGAAAATAATGGGATATTTCCAAAACGCCCCAAGCTGCCGGAGAATCGTTTATGCTTTATTCAACTATATCAATCATAAATGGCACAGAAACAATGAAATAATAAAAACCATCAAAAACATGATACAAAAAGCAGCCTAAATAAATGAAAAAAAGGATATACCAATTTCCACACTAATATTGACATTACCGGTACTTGCTATGCCCCTGCTAAATACATAATTTACCCCCATGAAAATCCTACTCTCCAGAATCTGGGCGGGGTGGAAAAGGTTCGGCCGCATACTCGGAGCGGTGCAGGCCGAACTTATCCTCTTTCTCTTCTATTTCCTGGTTTTCACCCTCTGCGGATTGATTATGAGACTCTTCGGCTTTGACTCCCTGAGAATAAGAAAAAAGCATCAAAGCAACTGGCAGAAGACCAACCTCGGACAGTTTGATGAGAAGAAAGCTACTCATCAGAGTTGATTGGTATGAATATACTGGGGATATCCTGCTTTTATCATGATGCGGCGGCGGCGCTTGTGGTCGATGGCGCCTTAAGAGCTGCGGCGCAAGAGGAGCGCTTCACCGGGACAAAACATGACCCGGAGTTTCCAATCAATGCGATTCGATTCTGCCTTGAGAAAGAAAATTTGGATATCAGCCATATCGATGGCATCGTTTTCTATGATAAACCGTTCACTAAGTTTGACCGCATTCTCCAGAGTTACTTTCAGACTGTTCCCAAATCTTATCCGGCGTTTCGGAAAGCAATTCCGGTCTGGTTGCGCCGGAAACTATGGCTTCCCTCTATCATCAAGAAGGAACTGCAATACAAAGGCCCAATCTATTTTGTGGAGCACCATCTCTCACATGCCGCCGGGACATATTACACCTCTCCCTTCGAGCGGGCCGCGATATTGACTATCGATGGGGTCGGCGAGTGGGCGACGGCATCAATCGGCAAAGGAGTGGGAAACCGGATTGAGCTTTCATGGGCGATGAATTATCCCCATTCGGTGGGGCTTCTCTACTCGGCTTTCACCTATTTTCTCGGCTTTCAGGTCAATTCGGCGGAGTACAAGGTCATGGGGCTGGCGCCGTACGGCCGGCCGCTTTACGCCGAGCTGATCCGTAAAGAACTGGTGCAGATATTCGATGACGGCTCCATCCATCTCAACATGAAATATTTCAAATATCACTATGGCCTGGAGATGACCGGCCGCCGCTTTGATAAACTTTTCGGCCGTACAAGACGCAATCCCGAGTCGGAGCTGACCGATTCCGATCGTGATCTGGCCGCCTCGATTCAGGAGGTCACCGGGGAAATTATCCTGAAAATGGCCAATCATGCCAAAAAGATAACGGGGGAGAATAATCTTTGCCTTTCCGGCGGGGTGGCGCTTAATTGTACCGCCGCGGGGCACCTGCTTCAGAAGAGAATTTTCGACAATATCCATATTCAGCCGGCCGCCTCCGACTGCGGTGGCGCGGTCGGCGCCGCCCTCTATATGTACTACTCCCTGACCGGTGCCGATAAAATAAATAACCAGCCCTATTTCACTCTGGGTCCGTCATACAATAATGAGGATATAGAGAAATATTTGACGGGGATCGGCGCACCATACAGTATCAGACCTGAAACGGAATTGATCGATTATATCGCCGGCTGGCTGTCACAGGGGAAAATAGTCGCTCTTCTTTACGGTCCGATGGAATTCGGCCCCCGGGCGCTCGGCTTCCGCTCCATACTGGCCTCACCGCAAGATGCGGCAATGAAAGCCAGAATCAATTCCGCGGTCAAATACCGCGAGCCGTTCCGCCCCTTTGCGCCGGTCGTTCTCGAGGAGAAAGTATCGGCCTATTTTGAGAATGGAAAATCCTCACCGTATATGTTATTCAATTTTGATGTCAAACCGGATCAACGCGAGAAGATTCCGGCGGTTACCCATATTGACGGCACCGCGCGAATTCAGACCGTAAACTGCGAACAAAACCCGAGGTTGTACGGCATACTGAAAGAATTCGAACGGCGGACCGGAGTCGCGGTGTTGCTCAATACTTCGTTCAATCTTCGAGGAAGACCGATTGTTCGAACCCCGCAAGAGGCTTTCGCCACTTTCATTTCCTCGGGCATTGATGCTCTGGTCATGGAAAACTGTGCCCTGGCAAAAGAGACTCTCCCGGCCGGAAAATTCGAAAATCTCAGAATCGCTACTAAAGAGGATTAAAAAAACCGGTTGCCCTATTCCCCAACCTAATTATATTAGTATTGTATGGCTATAAGAGAGCGTCTCAAAATATTCGGCGAATTTTGGTATTTTCTGAAAACCTCCAAACGCTGGTGGATGGGCCCGATTATTCTGTTTCTGATACTTCTTTCCCTGCTGATAATTTTCGCCGAATCATCGGCGCTGGCTCCCTTTATCTATTCCCTTTTCTAGTCTATGGCCGATGCCGAACGAAAGAAGGGCTGTCTCTGGAAAATCGCCCTGCTATCGCTCTCTGTCCCCGCCTTTATTCTGATTACGGAAATAATATTCACCATAATTCCGGTCGATACCTATTTCGAAAATCGTTTCTTTCTGGTCAATCGCTCTCTTGATTACCCCGAGGTTTTCAAGAAAGACCATGACCTGTTCTGGCGTTTTCGCCCCTCATTGGACATCACTTCCCGCTTTTTCGAAGGGAAAAGATATCGCATCAATTCCTATGGTTTACGAGGCGATGGAATTCCCCCCAAATCGGACAGGATACGTTTGATGTTTCTGGGAAACTCCTGCACTTTCGGCTGGGGGATGGCCGACAACCAGACCTATGTCAAACAACTGGAGATGATGATCAACGCCGACCCATCGCTCCCAAAAGTGGAAGTTATTAACGCCGGTATTCCGGGGTATAGCAGCTTTCAGGGGCGGAGGTTTTTCCAGTCGGATATCGTTCCCCTCAAACCGGATATCGTACTGGCCATGTTCGCCTGGAATGACCAGTGGGCGGCGGCCGGGAATATCCCTGATGACGAGCAAAAACTCCCCCGGCAGAGTATCATTGATATTCAGAATCTGCTCTCCCGTCTCAAAATATATCGCATGACCAAAAAACTCCTGTTATCCGCCGTCGAAAAACCGCTTAGCGAGGAGCTCAACCGTCAGAAACCGGTCTATCGTGTCTCTTTTGCGGATTTCTATGACAATCTCAATGCCATCGTAAATTATGCCCGAGTCGAACGGATAAAACCGATCCTTCTTACCTCGCCAATTCCCTCACTGGACAAATATTACCCGGCCCGCAGCAACTCGCCCATGCATGATTATCATGAATATTACAATATGCAGACACGCCTGGCAGCCCGGAATAATAGTGCCGACTTAATTGATATCGCTCAGGAATTCAATAAATACGATAATCTCTACGACAATGCCCCCAAAGACCCGATTCATTTTAACGCCGAGGGTCATCGCATCGCCGCCGAGGCGATTTACCAATATCTCAAAGCCAATCCGTTTCTGTTACAACGGAAGTAATTCAGATCGGGCGTCCGGGTTTGTGCCCCAGGACACAAAGGGTGCTTGCCCCCTGAAAGCCCACCGCAAGGACTCTCTTCTTCAGTTCCATCCCCTTTTCCATGAGCCGCTGCCGGTCAGGACACTCTTTTATTTTGCCCATATACTGGTCGCATATCTTAAGAAATTCATCGGTCAGCTTATCGTCATCATAGGCATCACTATCGACCCCGGTCAGATCGAATATTTCCAGTTCTCCCGGAGCAGGCTTCCGCACCTTATCAATGATTTCCTGCCGGGTAAAAGTCTCATTGTGGATTATGCCGTTCGTGCGGTCGATTTCCGCCCACCAATGGTGAAGATAGACATGGGTGAGCTGTTTTTCGGTCTGGTTATCGCGGTACATTTCGCAGATCAGGAAAAGGCCGCCCGGTTTGAGCACCCTCTTCATTTCCCCCAGAATGTCGTCGATATGATTCAGGTGGTGAAGCGAATAGGCAATGGCTATGGTATCAAAAGAGTCGTCGGCATAAGTCATCTTTCCGGCATCCATCACCTCGAAATTGACCTTGTCGCTGCCCAAATGCTCTCTGGCCGTATTGACATTGCTTTCCGATAAATCGATTCCGATTATCTGGTGGTAGTCGGCCAGCGAGGCCATCAGGTATTCCACAAAAGCCCCTCGCCCGGTGGCGACATCAAGCACCCGCCCCCCGTGCCATCTCTGAAGTCTTTCCTTCAGAATATCCATAGCCATATATTCCAATATTAAATATTATCTATTTATTAAGCATTACGCTGCCCTGCTCGGCTTGTTCCGCATCTTCGCGACTCATTAGATGTCGATGTCCTCTCTGCGTCTCGCTATGTAGAGCTTATTTGATCGGCGGAATAATGACGCAATGCTGCAAGACTATATCGCAAATTGTAAAAAAACGCCGCCGGGAAATATCCCCCGGCGGCGCATATAGTAATCTTGCAGCCTTACTGTGTCGCCGGTGCGGCTATCTTGAATGACAGCTCCTTTAAAACATTGCCGGAAGCATCGACAACCTTGACACTCCAGTCGCCGGTCCATTCCGGAAGAATCTTCTTGGCGCTCCAGGTTCGCCATGAGGAGCCGTTTACCGTCAATTCCACCGTGGCCTTTTCCTGCCCGTTGTAGGACCAAACATGCTTGATAGTCGAACTGCCGGATCCGCCGGTGACTTTGCACCAGAGATAAACCTGCCCCACCTCTGGGGTGAAACTATCGGCCATCCCGGTCGGCATCCGCTCCTGCACACCGGCGCAAAGCTGGGCCTCAACCCCAAGTGTGGCGGCAGGCGCCTGTGCCAGAACTGCCGCCGGCATCAGAAATGCCAGGGCTATCACAGCCCAAAGCAGCTTTCTAATCATATCAACCATTCCTTTCCTCAAAAATAAAAGACAAATAAGCCGGTAAATGATAATATTCGGCGCCTTATGGCGCAAGAAGAATCTTTAAGATTTTAGAAACGATCAAGCACGTCGATCAAGCGCCGCACGTCCGCACGGTCGTTAAATAGGTGCACGGCAGTCCGGATTGATCCCTCCCGGTACGAACAGACAATTTTCGACCGAACCAGTTCCTGATGCACTTTCGGGGCATTCTCGCAGGTGAAAGTCAAAATGGCCGAGCGGTGCCTTTCCTCCAAACAGGAGGTTATTCGGTAATGAGGGTTCGACTGAAGATAGGCAATCAGGATGTCCAGAAGCTGATGATTGTGACGCTGAATATTGCCCACGCCCAACGAACTGATCAGTTCTAGGGCGGCCCGCATGGCAAAAACATGGGCATAGGGGTATGTGCCCATTTCGAACCGTCGGGCCGAGTCGAACCAGGGGAGATCATAATGGAAAAGGTCGCTGAAATTGAGTTTCCAATCGACCGCCAGCCAGCTGGCCAGCGGTGTGGTAAGCTTCTTCTGCAACTCTTTCCGAACATAGAAAAGTCCGGTTCCCAGCGGCGAAAGCATCCATTTTTGCGCCCCGGAAGAGAAGATATCAATCCCGCATTTCCGGACATCAATAGGCTCAACACCGCACCCCTGAATGCCGTCGACCACAAAATAAAGCCCTTCCTTCCGGCAGATTTTCCCGATTTCCTCCAGATCATTTTTATAACCGTTGAAAAACTGGACAAAAGAAAGAGAAAGCACCCTGCTTCTGCCGCTTATCCCTTTTCGGAAACGTTCTATATCAAACCGCCGGTCAATCGATTTGAGGAATTTCACCTTGATTCCTCTTTCCCGAAGCGCCCGCCAGGGATAGACATTGGCCGGGAATTCGATATCGGATAGAAGCACCTCATCACCCTTTTTGAGCGGCAGCCCGAAAGCGGCGATATTAAGGCCGAAAGTAGTGCTGAACCCAAACCCGACCTCCTCCGGCCTGGCGCCAATGATATTACTCCCTATCCGGCGAATTCTATCCAGACTGTCGAAAGCATCATGGTCAATGACACTTTTTTCGAGGTACTGTGTCATTTCGTAATAGTCATAAAGGGCCTTTTTTACCGGGTGACAGAGAGGGCCGGTGCCGGCCGAATTGAAATATGTTATCCCATGTTTCTTCTCGGTAACCGGAAAGAGTTTGCGAGCCTTGCGGAATTTCTCCAAAAGAAGTCTATTCATTATGTTGCTCCGACAGTTTCAATCTTAAAGCGAATATAGATAACCGATTATGGCCATCGATCCCATGACCTTGATAAGAAACCCCAGCAATTGGTATAGCATGAATACCACCGGAATTTTTATCCGGAACAGTATCAGAAGCGCCATCGGCATCATCCCGAAAAGCAGCAGGTACAATCCCACCATGATCCCGCCGCGGAGACCGGAGAAGGGGATAAGCGTATAAAGCCAGCCATAGACCACCGAGGGCAGCAGCACAAAAAAAATAAATTCTATGATATAAGAAGAGACAAACCAGCCGAGACCTCTCTCTTCGAGCAGTGCCGCCGGGAAACCGACCAACGTAGGAACGACCTTTTCCAGCTTGTACCAGAGAAAACCGATTATCAGAAGATATACTGCGCCCGATAACAAACACCAGAGAAGAAGCTCGAAACTGACTATCATAACCATCCCTCATCACGATACCAGTAAAAAGTTTCTTTGGCCCCCTGCGGGAAAGGAATCCTTGATTTGAATCCCAATTCCCTTTCCGCCTTTTCCACCGAGATATGCCAGTCGGCCAGAATCTCGAAGGCCTTCTCAACCGTAAACATCGGTGTTTTCCCGGCGGAACGCAGGCTCTTTTCGGTAATTCTCGCGACCAGTTTCACCAGCCATCCGGGAAGATACAGCGGGAATGCGGCTCGTCCGACCGCTTTCCGCAGATATTTCACCAATTCTGCGTAAGTATAGCTTCTCGATTCGGCGATAAAATAAGCCGTCCCTGATTTCGTTTCGGTTTTCAGCGCCAGGCTAATGGCATTACAGAGGTCATCGACATGCACCAGAGAGAGCTTCCTTCTCCAGTTCCCCAGATATGGGCGGACACGGTTGTCCAGCACTTGAAAAAAAGAAAACATCTCCGTATCGCCGGGGCCATAGACGCCGGAAGGGCGAACAATTACCGAGTTAATCCTCTCCTTCATAGCCAGAACCTCCTGCTCACCGGCCGCTTTTGAACGTCCATAGGCAGTCAGAGGATGCAGGGGGGATTCCTCGGTCATGGGAATATCGCGCTCCGATGGTCCAACCGCCGCCATGGAGGAAACATATATTAATTTTTTGAGCTTTGGATTTCCCAGAGAAGCATCCAGGAGATTCTTTGTCCCTTGTCGATTGACTTCCATGAACTGTTCATTACGCCTGGCCTTGACCAGCCCGGCATTGTGAACGATATAATCGATATCCTTAACCATATCCGGCAGGGTTTCCGGCCGAGTTATATCACTATACCGGCAATCAAGGTTGAGTTCGTCGATAAGACTCGTATCGCAGCCGCGCCGGATACCCGCGATCGGATAATACCCTGCGGCCCGCAGATGCCGGCAGAGCCGGCTGCCGACAAAACCGTTGGCTCCGGTGACCAGAACCGTTTCCTGCCTGCTTTCTGACATCGTCGGAATTTAACCTCTTATCGGCGATTATTCAAGAATAAAGGGGATTTTCTGCTCTATTTACGTGAGATGTCATAGGTGAATGCCCCGCTTTCAAAAAATATCGGCGCTGAAACGATAGATTTCCGCCCGGGCGTCCTTATAGCTGTTTTTGGGGAGACCCGCCTTAAGACAGGTCTGCTCCAGAAAAGTCATTCGATCCCAGCCATGCTCGGTCGGCACCTGCGGCAAGAGAAGGCCGGAGTGCATATCCAGATGAATCGTCAGGCCATCCCGCCCAACTTTTATTTCCTCGATATTTTCCACCCGCACCAATGGTGAAAGCACAGATATTTCTATTTCAATATTTTTTAGTTCCTGTTCGTTGAGCGGCGTGAAACGGGGGTCATCAAAAGCCGCCGCCTGCGCCATATCGGCGATAACCTCATGAAGCGGCATGGCGGCACGAATCATCCCGATACAGCCGCGCAGCACCCCGCCTATTTTGATCGTCACAAAGGCGCCCCGTTTCTCGCGCAGCAGTTTCGAAACCGGCCTTTCCGGGCTGAATTTCGCGCCCGTTATTCCGGCCTCGATGGCCCGAAAGGCGATATCGCGGAGACACTCCTTATCCTCTTCGGTAAACTCCGCCGATTCTTTCCTGGCGTTCATCCCCATAATCCCATTCTGCCGGGGAGCTTTCTTGCTCGTGACTATCACCGCTGACAGGTATCCGACCACTTCCGATAAATCGCCGGTTGACTCGCCCGAGGTGGTATATCCGGTGATCACCACCTGCTCGCCGCCCAGCCTTTTCGAGGCGGTCATGGCCGAGACCATCGGGCCGCCGCCGCAGGCCTCACCCCGCCCCGAGGAAATTGTGTTTAGGAGCTTTTCCGGGTTGTACTCCTTAACCGCTTTTTGTATGTTGGCATCGAGTTTCCGCGCCTCTTTTTCGGTATAGAAATGAGACAGATCGCTTGAGGCGACAATAAGGCTGTTTTTCCCGTTCAGAGCCGTGGCCAGCACCTCACCCAACGCCCGGCAACTGTTTTCCTCCTGATCCCCCATCACAATCGCCACCAGTTTGAATTTCCCCAGCATCTGCTGCAAGAAGGGAAGCTGCACCTCCAGCGCATGTTCGCCCCGCACCGAACCGCCGGTATGCCCCTTATTCGAAAGATAGACCAGGGGATGAATAGAGCCTATTCTCTCGGAAAGTTTCTCATCAACCTCCACCACGCCAATCGGCGTCTGATAGGCCGAACCGTCATAAACCGACGCCCCCTGGAAAAAGACCGTATGCGATGGGGATATCACCACGACCACATCATAAGTCTCCCCCTCCAGTTGCTTGTAAGCAGCCGCCGCGGTCCTGCCCGAATAGACATATCCGGCATGGGGCGCGATAATTGCAGTTGGCCGCCCCGGAAGAGGTTTCTTCTCGGCTTCCGCGTAGAATTCGGCCAAAAGCTTGGAAAGCTCCACCGGATTGCCGGGATAAAAAGTTCCCGCTACCGCCGGTCGTCTGATTTCAATATCATTCTTCATAACTTTATTGCCTGAGCGGGATTAATGTAACCAAAAAGGTGGTCTTTGTCAAATGGGGCCGGCTGCCCCATCCGCCCACAGTCGGGGTGGCCCATCCGCTTGCGGTGGGTTATTCTCTGCGGGGATTCTTGTAGGGGCGAATCCGCCGACGGCGGACGGTCGCCCTTTCCCGCGCCGTCGTCACCCCCAATTGTCATGCTGGACTTGATCCAGCATCAGATATTGATATTCACTCTAGTTTGTAGGGAAGTAGCACAAAATCCCGAAGGGTTTTGCGAAAAATTGTAGGTCAGCGACCCTTGTGGTCCTGACAATGATTTGCGAAGCAAATCAAATTGCGCTGTTTTGTTTGATATTCGCTGTTGTGTCGGGTCTTGTTTCCCCCGACAAAGTCGGGGGGAATGTGACCTGACACACGTCCTCGTGTGCCGATTTTGTCTGCGACCATTGCGGTCGCCCTTTCCCGCGCCGTCGTCATCCCACGTTGTCATGCTGGACTTGATCCAGCATCCGTAGGTCAAAATTCCCCCTCGGGCGCCTCCAGCGACCGAGCGGGGTTTTGACAATCTTCTGACATTGCCGATTAAACCCCGGCAAATGATTTGCATAAATAAGTCTGATGCAAATATCCAATCCCTCGGGCGCGTTGCCTGGTGCAAGCCTTTCTTCAGGCGTTTCTTATAATTTGTTAATACTTTTCAACCATTTTTGAATATCCATATAGTCCCTTAAACTCACATGATATTTTATTGATTCTTGGAACTCTTGTGCTGGTTTACTAAAAAATGAAGTTGTTGCAAGAATACCGGCAGTCGCTCTCTCAGCTTGTACGACACCATAAAGTTCGCGCACTAGGCTAACACCAACATGATTATCTGGACCGAATTTCTTGCATTCTACGATATATAAAAAGGTACCCAAGTTATCTTTTTTTGCAGCATATATATCCTTGCCGCCATCTCTAGTAGCAGGCGTTAAAATGATTTGATATCCCATTCTATTAAAAACTTCTGCAATAACCTCTTCGAATTTTCGGGAACTAAGTTGGTAGAAAATCTTTGGGTCTTTCTCTAATTTTCTCAATAGATCATCATTTACCGACGAAATGTCGGTAATAATCGCATCATAACTGTCCTTGGTCAAAGGTCTACCGTCTGGTCCGAAAAGACACGGTTCTTCAAAATCCCCTAGACTTTTAACAATTTCATTTGCAGTATAAATGCCATTGCGTATGCATGTAATAGCTAACTCAGCAGCTAAGGGATGCCCAAGAAAAAGCTGCCAAAACCTTTCAAAATCAACTCTTGAGTATCCTTCAAGCCTTGTCTTAAATAACAATTGCATTTCTGAATGATTCAATCCCCCAAGATGTAAGTATGTATATACCACCCTGTGCTCTATCATATAGCGGGAAATGAGGAGGTGGAAAGACTTAGGGTATCTATCGATTGCAGATTCAACTTCTTCGAAGGCATATGAATTCTGCAAGAAATCAATATCGTCCCATATAATGAGACACGGTTTATCTTTTTGGAGTCTGTTCAAAGAAGTCTGGATAGCCGATGAAAATCGAGCAGCTATAACTACAACACCGCCCGGGAACTTATGCTGATTGTCATTTGCAAATTTGTCTGCAAAAGCTGATTTCCCAATTCCTGACAAACCAACTAGACAAACGACTCTTATCCCCTTTTCGAAATAAGCTTGTGAAAGAAAAAGCAACTCATCTTTTCTTCCCACAAATGAACCAAGCGGAATTCTCCACGGTGTCACATGAAATGAATCCTGCATTTTCATCTTCCTCTATTCACACGTAACAAAAATCAGACTGCACCGCATGATATGCCTAGGTACCCACCGGTTGCTGCCGTTTCTATGCGAGCCGCGTATGGGTCGTGACCGCGCAACTGAGAGAGAATTTCCTGCATATGTTAGTCATCCTGCGCTTTGATGGCTGCGTCTATGTCCCTCGGTGCACTTGCCCATAATGAGGAAAGCACTTTTTCGTCTAAAATAGGCGCCGATCTCATTCGCTCCTTCGCTTCTGCGTTGCTCAGGTCGATCTCATTGAACTTTTTATCAAGGACACGCATGTGTGCATAGCAACCAATGTCTATCGCCATTGCATGATAAGTACCTGGTTGCGACTTGTGTGTTATTGCGGTGCCTGCCGTGTGGATAATGCGGTAATCCAATAATCGGTTGAGAAGGGCACGCATGGAATCATTTTGTTGCAGGACAGATTCCGGTACCATAATTAGATTTGTCTTGCGTTCGATACAGAATTGCCGGATGACATAGATGCCCTTGATGAGAATTCCCTGCTCTGCACCCTCAGAGTCCTGTTTTAATTCCTCAATTCTCCGCTCAAAATTAGCTCGACTGAGAATACGGACATCATCTTTGCCGATTCGGCGGTCGTTGTCAGGGTTATGTTGCACATGTACAAGCACCTCCAAAAATAATGACAGACAATCCCGGGGTACACCGCCGCCTGCCAGAACCAGTCTTTCAAATCCCGCACCCTTGAATAGATCATCGATTTCTTTGCCGTCAATCCCTGCCAAATTCCCAAACTCTCTCAGTATCTTGCGGTTTTGATCCACAGTACGCCGGAAATCAGCAAGTGAAAAGTCGATATTAATGGGTTGGTAATCATGTCTTTCTTGGGCACCTATGGGCTGACCTTTGCGATCTGCATATAAAGTGCTGCAATGTCTAAGTGTTGCCAGTTTAAAATAGAGCGGGAGGTCTTTACATAGTCTATGTATGTAGTCAATCACTAGAGGTTGGTCTGCGCGTCTTAGGTGATAGAAATCATCGACCTGCAAGAATACTGCCTTGACTGTAGTCGAGATTTCGAAGAACTCCCGTATCTGCGTCTTAAGTCTTGGCAGCCACGTGTCGAGTTCCCTGATCTTGTCATCACTGACCTTGAAGCGCTGCTCAACTTCTCGCTTCTCACACTCTTGTATGCTTTCCGTTAACCCGCTCGCCACCCCCGGCAATCCAAAGCATAATTGACCCTTCTGCTCATCTGCAACCGCCAGTGTATCCGATTGCCGCACGTCTTTTTCAAGCCTATCTGCTTTTTCCCTCATGCCATTGAGCTCCTTGCGGATCTCGGATATGAGCCCACGCGATCGTTTCTTTCGTCCAAACCATCCAGTCAGATGCTTTTCAAGTTCGCCAAATAGTGCATCGAGAATCTCTATTAGGACGTTAGGAAACGAGTGCTTCTTAAAGTCTTCGCAGTTCAAATATATCGGCTTGATGGTTACCGGCAAATTCTTGGCTGAGTAATGTAGTAGTAGTGACTTCCCGCACCCACGCCTGCCGAATACGGCATGATTTTGCCGCGCAGCGATGTCTGAAAGGACATTGGCCACGTCTATGTAAGGCACAGGATCAGCCCCGCCCCTCTGGACTCGTAGATTCTCATTAATAACCATTCTCAGTTTCTTGATCTTTTGCTCTTCCATATCCTCTCACCCTCTCCTTTATTTTATAAGGTCCCAACATGTGCGATCTCCACATTTTGCCATTTTATTTCGCACATCACCTATATATAGAATACATATTTAATGGCGGTAATTTTACTTTTTTGGGCACTTTTCACAGAATTCCATTATTATCCCCGGTTTCCCACCCGCCGCCGCGGGTTGTGGGTCTTCTCTCTTCAGGTACGGATATCCGCCTCTCTTTAGTAAGCCAAAGCTAAATAATAATATCCGCATTTGTTTATTCTGTCAAGGCCGATTCTGCCACGCACCACGGCTGGCCGCGTAAGCCAAGATACGCCCCTATCCCCTTGTCCTTCAATCACCCCCTCGCAAAATCACTACAACATCGATGGTGATTTTGCGCCTCCCCCCATTATTAGAAAGCAAGGATGTCAATATGTCTATAATTGAGAGACAATTTTTCGCGCATCGGGCTGTCAGACCCTGTCGCCAGGGAATTAACGGCCCCAAATCCCCGCCCGGCAGAAACCACATATATTTTAATTTTCGAAGAAACAAACCCATTTTGAAGACATCAGTCCGCACCCCCTATTCAGTTGCAGTATATAGAATTGCATCAGTAGATAACTGCCACGAAGAGGCTCGAAAATTTCGGAATCCGAACCCAAATCCTGTCATCCCCATGACGTTCATTAAGTTGCTTTGTTCAAGATTGGCTTCGCTTTTTTGGCGCATGCAGAACCGCTTGCGGTACAATATGATAGAAATTGCGTCAAAAATGGGAGATTGTATGCCGTAACCCCAGACAAAATAGGTCGGATAAAAACGCGACAAGCAAACTCTTGTTTACGTGGGCGGCAGATGTCCACATCTGCCCCAGCGCCCGAATGACTCAAGCTTTATGTGGGCGGCAGATGTCCACATCTGCCCCGGCGCCCGAATGACTCAAGCTTGCGGTGGGTTTCCTATCAGACGAAATTCCTGACCTCGCTCGATCTGGAAAGTGTTGCTACTCTTCCTTCACCACACGCGCCACGTCGGTTACTTTGTCGTCTTTGTCGAGGTGTATCAGGCGGACACCCTGCGTGTTGCGGCCGATGACATTTATTGCTTTCACGCTCTGGCGGTTGGTGATCCCATTCTTGGTTATCAGGATCAATTCGTCGTCTTCAAGCACTTCCATTATCGCCACCACTTCGCCGTTGCGGTCGGTCGTTTTGATATTGATGACGCCCTTGCCGCCGCGGTTGGTCACCCGGTAATCGTTGATGCCGGTGCGCTTGCCGTGGCCGTTTTCGCAGACGGTTAAAAGCGAGGCATCACGCTTGACCACCACCATCCCGATAACATAATCACCCTTGGCCAGCGTGATTCCCTTGACGCCGTAAGCGCCCCGCCCCATGGCGCGGATCTTTTCCTCCGGGAACCGAATCGCCTGTCCCTGACGGGTGGCGAGAATAATTTCGTAACTGCCGTCGGTGAGCGAGGCTTCGAT
Organism: Candidatus Zixiibacteriota bacterium; assembly: GCA_026397505.1. Taxonomy (NCBI): domain Bacteria; kingdom Pseudomonadati; phylum Candidatus Zixiibacteriota; species Candidatus Zixiibacteriota bacterium. The sequence continues at coordinate 14,552 of JAPLUR010000066.1, read as the reverse complement.
CAATTCGTCCTCCTCGGGTAAATCGGCGGCATTGATACCGGCTTTGCGCGGATTAGAGAATGCATCGAGCGAGGTTTTCTTGATTATGCCATTGCGGGTCGCCATCACGACATACTTGTCGGCATCAAACGAGCGCACCCGGCAGAAGGCGGTAATCTTCTCCCCTTCGCCGATCGAAAGCATATTGACAATCGGTTTTCCTTTGGCCAGACGCCCGCCGGTCGGAATCTCGTGCACTTTCACCCAGTAGCACCGTCCCTTATTCGAGAAGAAAAGGATATACTCATGCGTCGAGGCGATAAAGAGATGCTCGGCGAAATCCTCTTCCTTGGTCTCGATACCGATCACGCCCCGCCCGCCGCGGTTCTGACGACGGTACATCGAGACCGAAAGGCGCTTGATATACCCGGAATGCGAGATGGTGATAACCATGTCCTCTTCGGCGATCAGGTCCTCGACCGTGAATTCCTCGGCCTCATCCTGGATTTCGGTACGGCGGTCATCGGCGTACTTCCGCTTCAGCTCCAGAAGTTCCTCTTTGATAATCGCCATCCGCCGCGGCTTGGATTCGAGAATCCCCTTCAGTTCCGCGATCAACTTGATTATGGCGATATATTCCTCTTCGATCTTTTGCCGCTCCAGCCCCGTCAGCCGCGCCAGCCGCATATCGAGAATGGCGTTGGCCTGCCTTTCGGAGAGCTTGAATTTGGTCATCAATCCTTCGCGCGCCGTGGGGGTATCTTTCGATTTCTTTATCAGCTCGATTACAGCATCGATATTATCCAGCGCGATTTTGTACCCCTCGAGAATATGCGCCCGTTCCTCGGCCTTGTTCAAATCGAATTTGGTGCGCCTTACCACTACCTCATGCCGGTGAATGAGAAACTGCTCGAGCATCTCCTTGAGTGTAAGAATCATCGGCACGCCGCCGACCAGAGTGAGCATCATAATGGCAAAAGTGGCCTGCATCTGAGTATGCTTGAACAGCTGGTTGAGTACTACCTCGGCTTGGGCATCGCGCTTCAGTTCGACCACAATCCGCATGCCGTCACGGTCGGATTCATCGCGCAAATCGGCGATACCATCGATAACCTTGTCGCGCACCAGCTCGGCGATCCGTTCGAGAAGATTCGATTTGTTCACCTGGAACGGTATTTCGGTGACAACGATAAAATCCTTGCCGCTTTTCTGTATCTCTACCACCGCTTTGGCGCGTACCATCAGGCGTCCCTTCCCGGTGCGATACGCCTCGCGAATGCCGGCTCGCCCGTTGATAATGCCGCCGGTGGGAAAATCGGGACCGGGGACAATCTCAATTAACTCATCATTGGCGATTTCGGGATTGTCTATAATAGCGGTGAGTGCATCAACCGCCTCGCCGAGGTTGTGCGGCGGGATATTGGTCGCCATGCCGACCGCAATGCCGGAGGTGCCGTTGCAGATCAGGTTGGGGAATTTCCCGGGAAGGACCCGCGGCTCCATGCGCGTCTCATCATAGTTGCGCATCATGTCAACCGTATCTTTTTCCATATCGACCAACATTTCCATCGCAATCGGGGTCAGTCTGGCTTCGGTGTACCGCATTGCCGCGGCGCCATCGCCGTCAATCGAGCCGAAATTCCCCTGCCCGTCAATCAGCGGATACCGCATGTTGAAATCCTGCGCCATGCGCACGAGCGTGGGGTACACCACTTGCTCGCCATGCGGATGATAATTACCGGAGGTATCGCCGGCGATCTTGGCACACTTGCGGTACGGCCGCCCCGGCGAAAGATTGAGATCGTTCATGGCCACCATGATTCGCCGGTTGGAGGGCTTGAGCCCATCGCGTACATCGGGCAGGGCACGGTTGGTGATAACCGACATGGAGTAATCGAGGTAAGAGTTTTTCATCTCCTCCTCGAGATATATCGGGACTATTTTCTCGCGTTCTAACGGCATATCTGATTCCTTCTATTATTCATAATTATTCCACTAGGGCCTCTGGCCACAGTCCCGCTGGAGGCAGATTTTGGTATATTTATTCTCTCTTTCATAACCTATAAAGATAAACAATTTTAATATTTAAAGCAATTTTTGGAGCAATATTATCTGCCCGAGCGCCAGCCGTAAGCCTTTACGTATCAACGATTTATTGCAATGAAACGTGCCCGGACGACATCTTTCGACGAGAATACTTCATTTGCCGGAAGAAATCCTGAACCCGCCCTATTCTTTCTCGATAACAACAATATAGGCCGGAGTCCGCGAAGAATGAAAATATCTGCGAATGGCCCATCCGGTTCCCTTCAGCAGTGTCTGCATCTCTCTTCGGGAGACCATCAGCCATTCATACCAGAGCGAGATATATCGCCTGTATCTGATTCGGTATCGCATGCATCCGCTCATTTTTCCCATTGCCCGGTTGCGCTTTTGGTACTCGCGTGTTTCTTTCGTCAATATTCGGTAAGGGTCGCAGCTAACCGCAATTATTAGTCCTCCGGCAGAAGTCATCTTATAGAATTTCTGCAGAATCCGTCCTGCCCGTTGAGGGTTTCCCATGAGGCCGAAATTTCCCCCAAACATGAGTATTGTATCGAATATTCCAAGGCCGGCACTGACTTGTGTGATCGATAGCTCCCTGACATTTTTCAGTCCCCTTTTACGGCACAATTTGACAGCCCGCGGTGAAGAATCTATCCCCATCACATAATGCCCTTTCTTCTTAAGATAGAGCATCATCCTCCCGGCGCCGCAGCCGATATCGAGCACTTTTCCACGGGCATAGCGTATCGCCTTCCTTTCATTGACAGTCCACTGCCGATAGTCTGAGAAATAGACCTTGGGTGCGTCGAAACCGGCCGTCATGTAGCCATCATCCCGCTCCGTAATTTCATAACCGCCGGCACCGTTGAAATAATCCAGCATTTCATGCCCGTAGGCATCTTGAGAATTACGCTTGTCCATCACCAATAATATATGTAGAACTAATCAAATGACAAACCTGATTTGCAGATAATTTTAACCCGCCGTCTCTTGACAGGAACTTCTCCCGCTAATAGATTTGATAATTGTTATGCAAGACGCGTGCCGCAGATGCAAATTGCAAAGAAGGGAAACATGATTCTAATCCAAAGGTTTACCGGCGTATTGCTCCTGATATTTCTTTCTTGGATGGCTTGTTCCTCCGAAGTGCTCCAGGAAAATAAGAATGTTGCACCCGAAATAACCTCCCCGATTATGACCGAGGCGGCTGGGGGAATCTATTATATCTATCGTGCGGATGTCTCGGACACCGACGGCCCGGCATTGAGCGTTCAATTTGCCTCTTACCCTTCCTGGCTTACCCCCGATCCCGATAATGACAGCTTATTCGGCACTCCTCCCGATGGCCTCAGTGACACAAGTTTCATGTTGATCGCCTCTGATGGCACTCTGGCCGATACCGCATTGATCAAGATTAAGATGAATCCGGCCATTGTCGTCCTCGGCGACACTCGCACCGGTCATAACATTCACCGGCAAATTGTCAATCTTATCATGCAGATAAAACCATCGGCCGTCTTTCACACCGGAGATCTGGTTAGTGATGGCAGATTTAAGAGTGACTGGGATACTTTCAACGTCATTGCCTCCCCGATATTTGCCCATAGCGAATTCTATCCGGCGCTCGGCAATCACGAGCATCAATCTCAGTTGTATTTCGACAATTTTACCTTACCAGGCAACGAGCAATGGTATTCGGTCGAAAGGAACCGCACCCATTTCGTAATTATGAATTCCTGCATTCCGATAACGCCCGATTCGGAGCAATACAAGTGGCTCCAGAGCAATTTATCCGAAATCAGTGATTCGATACGGTTTGTGGTGGCGTTGTTTCATCACCCGCCATATAGCACCGGCGCACATACCGAGGATGAAATGGGTCTGCGGGCAACCCTGGTGCCGTTATTTGAGCAATATGGAATCAATATGATATTCAACGGCCATGACCACGATTACGAACGCTCTTTCTGCGGCGGGAAATATTATATAGTCGCCGGAGGCGGCGGCGCTCCGCTTCGCGATCAGGCTCGAACCTCCCCATGCGGCCAGTTGTATCTGAAAAAATACCATTTCTGCAAGCTATCGATGGTCGACAGGCGGCTGATAGTCAAAGTGTACGATAACAGCTCACAATTGATAGACCATTATGAAATCCAGGCCGACCCGCTCAACCTGAAGCATCGCCGTTTGAAAGATTAGCCCGACCGTAAATTAATAATGTATTAAGAGAGATATTGCGCCGGATCTCACTGATGCAGAAAAATTAGGGGCAAGGATGCCCTTGTCCCCTGTTGATAATCCTTTCCGCGGATCATTTCAATAGCATCATCTTCTTGCTGTCAACAAAACTGCCGGCCTGCATACGATTATATGTTATGTTTGGGGAGAGACCAAAATCTTACAGGAGGAAATTGTCTTTCTGAAAATAATTGGAATTGAAAGAATGAGGCATTTTTACATATAATGAATATTGATGGGGTATACCTATTAATGTCACGATCAGCGGAAGCTCCGCAGAATTGTCACACTGAAGGATATGAGGGACGGGATTTGAACCATGTGATATAGTCTCAAACCGTCTCGTACATGACCATCCATCTTTTCAAAAAATCGAATTCGCGGAACTCGATGTTCTTCGCTAAAGGAAGAAGCATATCGGTCATTTCCTTCGCCGTCGGGAAATTCTTGACCACCTGAAATTCCCTGCCATCAGGAAGGCTTCTCTTGCTGATTCTATTCCCGTCCATATCGTAATGGGAGAACTCCTTTTCGAATGCATCCCTAAAGCACATATCAATTAAGATCACTTTTGATCCGGTAATCAATCTCGCATGAAGGTTGCTGACAAAAGAAGATATCTTGCTTTTCGGGATGTGCGACCACCAGTCGGCGGCAAAAGCGGCGTTGAATCCCGGTTCGATATCATCCAGTGAATATGCATCGGAAACATGAAAGGTCACATTTCTGTTGCTCAGATTCTTTCTCTGTGCCGTCTCTATGGCTGCGGCGCTGATGTCTGTCGCCACTACCGAGTGCGCTCTTTTGGCCAGGACCTGTGTCCAGTTGCCTGTTCCACAGGCAATTTCAAGGACATTTTTGCCGGCAATTGCCGCTTCAAATGCCTCAATGACCGGGCACAGGAGCGATTCCATCTCTTCATTAGATTTATAGCCCATATAATAATCATGCCATATTGCCCGTGCGTCATAGTATTGATTCATCTCTTCAATTAATCGCCCGGCTCGGATTAATTCTTCTCTATAATGCATAATTTATGGAATCTCAGATTGTCGAAATCACCCGTATCCTATTTCAATAAGTGTCGGAAGGAAGCTGCTTGGTGGACGGATTTCTCAACAGGCATACAAGGGCAGAACCGACACGTGGTTCTGCCCTCAGTATAAGGCCTTTTACTTCATTAATACGATCTTCTTTGAGGCACCATACTGCCCGGCCGTCACTCTGTAAAAATAGATACCCGAGGAATGGCCTGAAGCGTTCCAGACCACCAAAATCCGTCCGGCCGCACTTGTGCCGCTGAACTCCTCCACCTTCTCGCCCAGAATATTGAAAATACCGATTGTCCAGTTGCAGGCAATCGGAAGGTTCATTTCAATCGTGGTCGAGGGATTGAACGGATTAGGATAGTTGGTGACCGAGAATTCATTCGGCACCGGCGCCGCCATTTCCTTATAGACCGGTCCGCTCTCGCACGCCTTGGTGACCAGATTCTTGGTCGGGTCATAGGTCTCGCCGGACTTGGTAACAGCGGTCACCTGGAAACACCAATCGGCAGGCGGGGTCTTGGTCTTATCGGAAATAATAGCCACCTGACCATTGGTACCGGTGGTGCCGCTCTTGGTTTTGGTATTCGGGGCATTGAAAAATCCCGAAACCCTGGCACCGCTTACCGCCACACCAAATTCATCAACGATCGTTACCGTGGCATTGCCTGCCCAACTCCGCCCGGGCTGCGAACTCCTGGTAACGATTATGCTGGAAACATGAATGTTGGATATCGGCGGTTGACTGGTCGTGATATAATTGGCCTTGGTTTCAATATCCGAACCATGGGCATTGGTCACAGTCAGGCTGACCGTGTATATCCCGACATTATTATATATGTGGCTCGGATTCTGCACATTCGAGGTTGGGGTACCGTCGCCAAAAATCCAGAGCCGGCTGGTCGGCTTGTGCAGTGAAAGATCGGTGAACTGCACTGTCAGGGGCGCGTATCCGGAGGTCGGGCCGCCGACGAAATCGGCGACCGGCGGAAATGTATCCGGCTGAACCCGATTCACCGCCGCATAGGCATCGATCATACCCCAGCCATAGTCGTTATCTTTCCCGGCTGATCCCAGATCATAAGCGGTTTCGTATATGATCTGCTTGACCGAATCGACCGGGATATCCGGATTGGCCTGGCGCATTAATGCCACCACACCGGCGATATGCGGCGTGGCCATCGAGGTGCCGCTCATCGTGGTATAGGTCAGTCCCGGATAAGCCGAACGGACATTGTACCCCGGCCCGGCGATATCCGGCTTGATCGCCATGTCTCCCGTAGGAGTGCAATAGGTCGGTCCGCGGGATGAGAAATAGGCAATCGGCCAGCCAGCGGTGTTGGCATCGACCGCCGCCACGGCACAGTTGCGATAGGCATCGGTCGCCCGGTCGGCCGGACGGCGCAAACCCGAGGTTCCCTCGTTGCCGGCGGCAAAAACGACGACGGTCCCGGCCGCTTCGCAAGCATCGATGTAGCTCCAGAAAAGGGGATCGCATGGCGCATACCCGTGCGAGGTGGTCACGCCCCATGAGTTGGAGCAAACATCGGGCACATCCCAGCTGGTGGCCGGGTTGTGGTCGGGATCGAGCATCCACTGGAACGAAAGAATGCAATCGGAAACGGTTCGTGGGATTCCGCCGCCTCTATCGACCGCCGCGGCCGCAATCCAGTGCGCACCCGGAGCGACGCCAATCTGGTCGCCGGGAGCGCCGCCACAAATTGTCCCCATGGTATGTGTTCCATGACCGCCGTTATCATATGGGAAAGTGTTATTTCCCAGATAGGGGTCGTACCAGGCCCATTCCGGATGCCCGGCATAGCGCGGATCGGCCACACCGGCCCATCTGTTGGCCAACACCGGGTGCTCTCCCTCGACACCGGTATCGATATTAGCCACCAGGGCCCCCGCGCCGTCGATACCCATCGCCCATACCTCCGGCGCCCGGATGGCGTTGACGCCGTTTTCCACAGCGGCGCCAATGCCGGGACCGGCGGCACCGATATCGACCGGCACAATCGATTCAATTTCATAATTGTAATAGACTTTCACTACATCGGTTCTACCGGCAATAGTCTCAATCATTTCCTTTGGTGCGGTTATTTCGACCGCATTGATAATCCAGAAAACCCGATAGCCGCCGATGCTTTTCGCGCTCGCCAGACTCTGAAGATGATTGAGTATCGGACCTTGCGAATTATCGGCCTTCATCTGAAGCGCCCGCACCACCGCCTCGTGGCGGTTCTGCGTGGTCGCATTCCGGCTGTTTAACTGGCTGGAGATCGCATTCAGGTCCACCCGATCATTCAGGAAAACCAGCACGGATACGTTCTGACCCGAGGGTGTCGCCTGGAGAATATCGGCCAGACCCGGGTCAATTTCCCCCGCCGTGGCCGTCACAAAAAAGGCCACTGTGAAGAGGGCGAGGAAAAACAATACCAATTTTCTGCTCATTGTTCCTCCTACAAGCAGTTGAGGTTATTGATTATAGTGAAGGGTAAGAGAAAAAAACTGTCTTTTCGATTCATCACCTCCTTCCCCGCATTAGGAAAGTGAAAGCCGTTCTCGAACTTATGTCAGCGGCACAGAAGCCCCGTCGTCAAAGCAGCAAAACACACCAGTCAATTTCACGGGATATCAAGAGTAGATTATAAGAGAACCCGCCGGAAAGTCAAGGGGGAAAACTGGATTTTTCTACAGTTTAGGATTATGCCAGAGCTAATAGATTAAAGAAGTACTCCGGAAGGCAGGAGCCCCAAATTCTCCCGTTGCTTTCGCATCAGTGAGGATTCGTGGCTCATGCCTTATCTCATTGGATTAGAACAAAATACAACGAAGAACCTAAGGTCTTTTGGTATATGTTGCCGATCCCATTGGGATAAATGTCTTACCACCGTCAAGGGATGATTCCATTTTCCATTCGTAGCTCGTTGAAGTTTCATTGAAAGTCATAATCCGGGTGATATACTCCTTTCCCAAATAAAGATCTTTGCCGACGACCGTCAATGTGTCGTTTTTTCTTTCACCTTCATAGATGCTGATCCGTGCGGACATATTATCAATCCAAACATTTTGCCAGCGGCCGGTTTCGCGGTCAAAGGCAATAAAGCTCATTCCTTTCATTTTCATGCCGCCCATATCGGCCTCGAATTCTGTCTGATAAATGCAGCCATCCAGAAGACTGGTGCAATGGGCCGTTCCCTTGAATTCTGTCCAGGCAGTCGAGGTATCGGACATTTTCATTTTCATGACGGCGTCCCAATCGCCGGGAAGATAGGCAAGGGTCTTCATTTCGGACGGCTGTCCCATCCGGGGCATTCCCTGCCCTTCTTCACCCTGTGCCGTTGCAAGCGACGCCAGTGACATAAGGCAAATCAGAATGCAAATTCGCTGACTCAGTTTCATGATAAAGCTCTCCTCTTTTTGAAAGTTTGTCACCGATGATTTTCTTTTCTGCAAAATTATTTCATATGATACGCAATAAAAAGCAAACGCCAATCACATTATGAACAGATAGGAGAATAAATTCAAGCAACACCAATAATAAGACAGCATCGCCGACGAATTGGAGATCTTAGGGGCAATGAGGCGGCGGGCCACCTAAATACAAATATTTTATTAAATAGGTTATATCCTGAATATTCGTCTGACCCGAATCATTAACATCAGCCAGACCCAACATGACCGGGGGCGGGCCGTTCTTGTAGAGATAGTCAATAAGATAAGTGATATCCTTTATATTCACAATACCGTCACCGTCAACATCGCCGCAGATGAAATCACATCCTATACCAAACGCGCCCATCAACACATCGCAACTGTTGTTTCCCGGGGCGCAGGGAGAAATCGCGGCGATATGAAAATCGCCGGTAGTTGTGTCGCAGAAGAGGGGATCGGCCGAGATATTTCCCAGTGAATCGCCTGCATGAGGCAAGTAAGTGCTGCCGGGGAACCAGTCGCCGGTAGGATTACCGAAGGCATTGTTGCAGGCGGTGTAAGTGATACCCATTCCACTCGCATAAACGCCATATTGCCGGTTGAAAGCAAAGATATTGCTGGCAATGGAATTTGATTGGAGTGACAAGGATGTCTCTGCGCCCGCCTTGGGCGGCTCATAGTAGAAATGCAAACCCTTATTGTTACCGACAAAAGTATTGTTCTCTATGTGGTAATTGCCGCCGGCCCCGATTGTAATATACAAACCATTCTGGCCGTTGCCACGCAACAGGCAGTGGGTCATGTTAACGCTGTCGGGTGAAATAAAATGAACGCCATCCAGAGCATTTCCGGATATTTCACAATTATTGATCGTAGCGTGAGCAAAAGAATATATGCCGTGATAATTATTCTCTGTGATCTTGCAATTCAAAATATACACCTTTGTCCGTCCCGCCCACCGCCCATAATTGGATACCGCCATGATGCCGGTCCCGTCATTTTCAGTGATAATGCAATTTTGTATGGTCGGCGACGAAGTAGTGATATAGATGGCTCCTAATTCGTCGGTGAAAGAGTTTTTTATAGTGAAACCATCGATAGCGGCGGTGGAATCCTCAAAATCTCGCAGGTAGAATCCCCAGTGGGCGTTCATGGGTCCTGCCTCACAGTCGATGATTGTGTTTTCCGCTCCCGTTTCCGATTTGAGAATCAGGTTGGTTCCTCTCAAACTCAGGTCGCGGTTGCCATCGCCGGTATAAGTTCCCGGCGCCACCAACACCGTGTCCCGTTCCTGGCCGGCATCAATACCCGCCTGAATAGTCGGCCGCTCGGAAGGAACGCGAATAATCATCGGTTCGCGAGTAACAAATGGCTGGTAAGCCGACCAGTCGGAATATTCATATCCGTCAAACGCCCGTGCCTGCCAGACATAATCCACCGCAGTCGGCCAACTCTGCTTGAATATCCCGGTCCCGGTCTGACTCGGCTGTTCAAACACATCATAGCGAGAAGCCACGGCCGTCCCGCCGGGACTGGGAGCGATTTCAAAATCATAAGTCAACGGGTCGCCATTGGCATCGGAGGAATTCTGAACGAGCAAATGCACACCATAAGTACTCACCGGTATATCAAAGGGCCACAGCGCGACGGGAACCGAGGGAGCGGCATTCATGCGGAAATATAAATATCTCCAGTAACCCCATAGATGTCCGTTGAAAACTCTTATAAGGCAGTAATAAGTCGCACCTTCAGTGAGCGCCGGCCCGCCATAAGCGGCGAAACTATCCGAAGAGGTAACCTGGCCGGAAGTCCAGATGTCGCTGGTGCTTATATCACCAACCGTAACCTCATACCCAATCTGAATCATATCCACCGTATCATAATAGGACCATTCAAAAGTGGGCGTATGGTTAATCAGATGGGCGATATTCTCCCCTGCAATCCTGATATTATAAACCGCCGCTACCCATTGGTCAAAAGAAAAGGCCCCGATGTCATTCCTTGTCCCGTCCTGGTCATTATATATTGCATTGGGGTTCCCGGCGTCAATGCAAGGAGAACTCCTCGGCAGGTCAAAATTGTTGCTCAGAGTGTCGAGATATTTTGGATCCGCCGAAATATCGGTCGGATCAGGGGACCCAAGAATCCAATCAGTGACATTACCCCAGATATCATTATAGCCGCGGCTCATTGCAACTGATACAGAAACCCCCATATTACATCCGGTAACGATATTATTCATTACTTGGGAGCCGGGGCCCCGCAGAACCAATCCTATGCGGCCCGTATGGATAGTATTGTTGACGATTTGCAGCGCCGTATCGCTCCATCCCCAAATAATGGCATAACAATCGAGATTATTAAAAAACAGATTGTTCTTTATGATTGCACATGATAAACCATTGATATAAAGCACTGCTCCGTTACGAATAGTACTTGAGTGGTGAGTAAAATAATTCCCGATAATGCTCGGGGAACTCCCGGCAATTCTGATTCCGGCGGCACCGACCGAACGACCGACTGTGAACCCGATTAATTTCGCTGTCGGCAACTCATTCGTAATGAATTTTATTATCGCCTGAGTAGTGTCGGCGGGCCAAAGCTCGGTCAATGCCGGCCCGGCTTCGCTGGTGAGAGCAATAGCTTTGCCCAGAAAATCGAGATTCACCCGGTAAATACCGGGGGCTACCATAATCGTATCGTAATTGACAGCTGCGTTGATCGCCTCCTGGATAGTGGCATAATCACCGGGAACATGAATTGGCTGAGCAAAAGTACTAGAAAAAGCAAGGAACAGCAGACCGATAATTATTGAAGCCATCGAGACTCTAAACATGGTGGTCCCTCCTGCGGGTAGAGGAAATTATTGATTATCTTATATATTTAATATATCCAATAGGCCTTTTCTGTCAAGGCATTTCTTGAATTTCCGGCAGGGCCATTTTGCCTTCTTTCCCAATGCTTCCGGCCAATTTGCGCAATTGGTAATTTTGGTATTCAAAGAGGACTTAATTGTAGGAACAAAAAAGATTGCCAAACGACCGGAGTCAATATAATTTGCTGCAAGAGATAAGAAAGATACAATGAATAATACTATCAATTTCAAATATGGAGGCTTTACATGAGTCATCAAGATAATGAACCTTCCCATCACGGGATAGATGAGGGCGCCGGAAGAAATTACCCCAACGAAACCATGCGGCTGCTAACCGAAAGGGCCAGCTGTCGGAGCTTCAGCGAAAAGAAGATCCCCCCGGATATTCTGCAGATGATACTTGAGGCGGGGATTCATTCTCCAACCGGAGGAAATCTTCAGCCATATTCGATCATTAAGATTGAAAATGAAAATACCAAGCGGAAACTGGCCGAACTGTGCGGCGAGCAGATGTTTATTGCAACGGCGCCGGTGGATCTCCTTTTCTGCATCGACTGGCGGCGTCTCCACCGCTGGGCGGAAATGGAAGCGGCCCCATACAGCGCCAGTTATTCATTCCGGCATTTCTGGATTTCCTTTCAGGATACCATAATTGCGGCGCAGAATATCTGCACCGCCGCCGACGCCATGGGACTGGGTTCGGTCTATGTCGGCACAATTATGGAATGTCTGAGGGAGACAAGGGAATTGCTGGCTCTTCCGAAGGAGGTATTGCCGGTAGTGCTCTTGAGCCTGGGGTATCCGAAGGCGCGACCGCTGCCCAAAAAGAAATTGGGAACAGAAGTCATGGTGCATAGTGAGAAATATTGCGATCTGGAAGATAAGCAACTTCTTGAGGTATTTGAAAAGAAGTACCCGGGATGGCAAAGAGAAATCACTCCCGAGCGTCTGGAGACCATGGCGCTGGTCTGCCGGGAGGTACACGGTGAGGAGTTCGCACAAAAGTGCCTGACCCGAATTAAGGAGCAGGGTTATATTAACGCCGTTCAGAATTACTTTGGATTGCACTATCTCGCCAACGTTATGCCGGAGGGAAACGGTGATTTCATCAAAATCATGGAAGAGTTCGGTTTTGACTGGTTCAAAGAGTACCATCCGCCCGGCGGCAAATGATTATGGTTATGTAAAATAAAAAAGAGGGTGTTCGGATAGCGCCCTCTTTCACATAAGACCGGTAAATTCCCTGACATTACTTTATTCGATAAGAGGCGCGCACGGTTACGGTGATATCTTTCTGCTTAGTCTGCGTGTTATACATGCCGTAATCGCTGACCTCGGAGGAAAACGGCTCGGTAATCTGGAACACCCCGGCCCGCAGATTGGTGACATTTCCAAGCAAGGCGCCGGAATTGTCGGCAATTTCTTTGGCCCGGCGGGCGGCATCCTTGGTCGCCTCGGCCAGAAGCTCCATCTTGATATCGGAGAGTTTGGAGTAGAAATATTCCAGCCGCGAATTCTGGAGAACGATTCCATTTTCGGTCAAAGCCATCGGATTAAGGGCTAATCCCTCCACTACAGCCAGGTTCGATGTTATGATAAATAATTCCTGCTGGATAATATACCCGGAAATCTGTCCCTCACGGCCATAATTGGGCATGGTGTTGACCGGCTGAATGGTGATATCACTTTCAGTGAGTCCTTTATCCCGGAGCAACTGCCGGAAAAACTGCAGGTCTTTCTGAATCAAATTGTAGCCGCTGGTCATGTCGGAAGGTGAGGTGTTGCGCGAGAGGGTCACCCGCCATTTGACAATATCCGACTCAAATCTTTTGGTTGCGGCACCGACAACGCTGATTGTATCATCGGCAACCCTGGTGTTATAGAAAAAAATACCGAATATGGTTGCCGCAATGATCAAACTCAGACCGATAAGCAGAACCTGCCCTGATTTCATATTTCCTCCTTGATTCTTTACTGAAATATACTACTTCGAGGAAAGGAAAATCAAGGTCCCGGGGAATGTTTTGCAATCAGGGACTTTCTAAGGTAGTGGGATATCTTTACGGCAATGATGGCATTTGCTGGCCCCGGCAACAACCGGCTTGCGGCAATGCGGGCAGCGAAAACGTTTCTCGGAAAGTCCCAGCCACTCGGCGGTTTTCCTCTCTTTGATCATAGTCAGGTTGGCCCTAAGATCGACCCCGTCATCAAGGTAATTCAGGGCGAACTCCTCGAATTGATCGCAGGCCGCCGAATCATACCGGCGGCATTCAAAACAATATTGGTACCCCTTTTTATTCAGGCAGAGGGCGAATCGGCATTTAAATCCCCAGCAATCTGAGGTAACGGCACCGCATCCCCGGCAACGGACTTTTTCGGGCGGGCAGTTGCGGCGTGCGGCAAATCGTTTGCGCATCTCGGGGTCATCACGCTCGGCCCGGTATATGACACATGCGCCGCAATAAAGGCCGCATCGCCCAACCAGGTCATTTTGGTTTGAATCGCTCATTTGAAAACCTCTCGACATTCGACCCGAAATTCTCTTCTATTTTCAGAGAATGAATAATGCCCAAGCGGCGGATCAACCAATTCCCGTCCATTGGGATACCCGGTTTTACATTATTGACAGGGTCTTGCGGTCAAATAATCCAGAGGTGCACCCTGTCGTTAGAACGAATTCGCTCCTGATCCCTGGCGACTAACTGAGACCGGACCAAGAGGAACTTAGTATAAGTATAATAACCACTTACCCCCTTTTTGTCAAGCCCAAAGAGTGACGATATGACGCCTGGTAATATCTTTATAAGTGTGTAAAAACGACAAGAGGTGTATCCTTAAGATTTACAAGCTGATTCAAAAGGAGACACCTAATGTCGTATAACGAGTTAGATTTTAGCAGGAGAAACATAGTCTTTGCGCTTTCGGAAGTC
>JAPLUR010000065.1 GCA_026397505.1 Candidatus Zixiibacteriota bacterium | reverse complement strand
GACTTCCGAAAGCGCAAAGACTATGTTTCTCCTGCTAAAATCTAACTCGTTATACGACATTAGGTGTCTCCTTTTGAATCAGCTTGTAAATCTTAAGGATACACCTCTTGTCGTTTTTACACACTTATAAAGATATTACCTTTGACGACATACACTTAAAATAACTGTGGAATTGTCTCACTAAAAATTCTATATTATAATTGTGCAGAGAGACTATATCAATGTTGATAACATCTTATACTTACCATAAGCCGGTTCCTGTGTCCTTATGAATATAGATCAGACGAACCTGCTGAAGACACTGCGAAACTATTTCCAATTTGGGTTTCACCTTTCCCGAAAGGCACTGGACTGGCTGGAATTTCCGTCACTGGTGAACACGCCATCGAGTGGTGCGCCGGCTTCCGAAATCTATCTGTTGCGCCAATTGGCCGATCGCATCAACGAAAAACGGATCCACAGTGCCCAACTGCCCGATCCGATACATGCCGGCCAACTTGCCTCGGTCAGCATTCTTGTCGATCTGTTTCGCTACATTATCGAAAGCTATTGCCACGAGGAACAACCCGGAGCGATCCCTCGCGGGCTGGACTGGACCGGGCAGCAGCGCGGTCGATTTACTGTGACCCGACCGCCTTTGTCGTTTGTCAGTCTCTTTCCGCCCATCTCGGTACTCCAGGGCAAACAGACCGAAAACGAATACCTGAGCGACTCGATGTCCTCCCCGTTGGTGTCGGACACGATTGTTCGCGAGATTATGCTTCTCTTTATCTCCATTGCCAATCCGGCGTTTCGTCCATTCCGCATACTTTTCGATGATACCGATTTGGAGAGAGAATCACCCTATGTGTCTATGGTGCAAGGGTTGGAGCGGTTCTTCGCCACGCAGCCGCCCTTCCGACCGGTTGGCCTGACGCTTTTTGAATGCCTTTTTGAGCCTATACGGGCCTGTCCCGATTCGCTTGAGGAGCAACTTGCTTATATCCGTCAGCATTGGGCGCACTTCCTCCCGTTGGATCTGCTCGAACGACTATTGCTGGCCATTGATATTCTCGAGGAAGAAAATACTCTACGGGGTCTGGGTCCCGGTCCCAGCAAAGCATTGCGCTTCGATGTCGACACCTACGGGTCAAAGGCGGGCTATTTCGAGCCGTCCGCATTCAGCCTGGATGCCGACTGGATGTCTAATGTTGTCCTGATTGCCAAGAGCGTCTATGTCTGGATATATCAGCTATCACGGAAATACCAGCGTGATATCCGTCTTTTGAGCGATATTCCTGATGAAGAACTGGACCGACTTGCCGGATGGGGATTTACCGGGCTCTGGCTCATCGGTCTCTGGGAGAGATCATCCGCCTCACAGAAGATTAAGCAGATCATGGGGAATCCCGAAGCGGTCTCGTCGGCTTATTCGCTGTACGATTATGTCATTGCGCATGATCTCGGCGGTGAAGAAGCCTTTCAGGATTTGAAACATCGAGCCTGGCGACGCGGTATCCGACTGGCCAGCGATATGGTTCCCAATCACACTGGAATCTATTCGAAGTGGGTCATTGAGCACCCGCAGTGGTTCCTTCAGACCGACTATCCACCTTTCCCGGTCTATCAATATACCGGCGTCGATCTTTCGGAGGATCCGAGAGTTTGTATTCAAATTGAGGACGGTTATTGGCAGCATCGCGATGCCTCGGTAGTATTCAAGCGAATTGATAAATGGACCGGTGACACAAAGTACCTCTTGCACGGCAATGATGGCACCAGTATGCCATGGAACGACACCGCCCAGATGAATTTCCTTCTGCCGGAGGTAAGAGAGGCTGTTATTCAAACCATTCTACATGTGGCCCGCCAGTTTCCGATCATTCGCTTTGATGCGGCCATGACACTGGCCAAGCGGCATTACCAGCGACTTTGGTTCCCCGAGCCCGGTGAAGGCGGCGCCATTCCCTCGCGGGCCGAACACGGCATGACCAAAGAGCAGTTTGATGCTCTGATGCCCAAGGAATTCTGGCGTGAGGTGGTCGATCGTATCGCTCAGGAGGTGCCGGATACGCTTCTTCTGGCCGAGGCCTTCTGGCTCATGGAGGGATACTTCGTGCGCACCCTCGGGGTGCACCGTGTCTACAACAGCGCCTTCATGAATATGCTGAAAATGGAGGACAACGCCAAGTATCGGACAACCATAAAGAACGTGCTGGAATTCAGCCCGGAGGTCCTCAAGCGATTTGTTAATTTCATGAATAATCCGGATGAACTTACCGCCGTGGAACAGTTCGGCCGGGGTGATAAGTACTTCGGCGTGGCCGTTATGTTGGTCACGATGCCCGGACTGCCGATGATTGGCCACGGCCAGGTCGAGGGCTTCGCCGAAAAATACGGCATGGAATATCGGCGGTCGTACTGGGATGAGCCGGTCGACCAGGAAATGGTACATCGGCACGAGACACAGATTTTTCCGCTGATGCGCCGTCGCCATCTCTTCAGCGGTGCGGCCAATTTTGCCTTCTATGACTTCCACACGCCCGATGGCTGGGTCGATGAAAATGTTTTTGCCTATTCCAATCGGGCGGGTGAGGAGCGGGCGATAATTCTATATAACAACGCCTATAATACCACCCGCGGACATATTCACACCTCCACTCAGATTAATATTGGTGATGGCGACAAAACCGTGCTGGTCCGGCGCACCTTGTCCGAGGCGCTCGGACTGAACAATGATGACAATTGCTTCTATGCTTTTCGCAATTATCAGTCGGGACTAGAATATATCCAGCCCGGCCGTCAATTGGCTGAGCAGGGATTGTTCGTTGAATTGTATGCCTATCAGTACAATGCCTTTTTGGATTTTCGCGAAATTCGTGATACCGATGGTTCCTGGCGTACCTTGGAGCAGCGCCTTGCCGGCGCGGGCGTCCCGAATCTCGACGAGGCTTATCGGGAGCTTCAGCTCGAACCGATATTGAAACCCTTCCGGGCGCTGATGAACTCCGGCATGTTGCGGGAATTGCTGCATGATTATCCAGCTTCCCGCAATCAGTTCCGTGCGGCGATGACTGAATTCTACGCATCCGTCGGTCAGTTCACCGGGGTAACCGTGAAAATCGAACCATTCATCAATCAAGCCTGCGCAAGATTGGATGCTCTGGCCTCGACACGTGCCACCACGGTTATGAAAGAGGATTCTTCTGCATCTGATACGGTAACGCCACAACCCGAGCCGCCTCTGCACCTGAATCTGGATCATGTCGTTCTCGCCTGGCTGATGCTTGAACCGCTCGGCCTATTTCGTGCCGACCGCTATCGCACTCCTTCTTCGGTTCTTGCCGCCGCCCGGGCTGAGCAGTGGCTTCTGCAAAAAGCAACTGCCCGGGCTTTTGAAGAACTTCTGGCCGACAGCGGCAACGCCTATTGGGACTCGCGCTTGGTTCTTATACTGATGGCCCATTCCGACCTTCTCGCACCGGCAAACAGCAGAGAACTCGGCGAATCATTCCGGCAAGCTTTAATGGAAACTGCTGTTCAAGAGTACCTGCAGTTGCACAGCTTTAATAACACTCTATGGGTGAACAAAGAGCGGTTGGAACGGATGGTCGATGCTCTCATTTGTCCCCTTTTACTAACAGCTCGAACCGATCACACGTCGGTCAAAATCAATCCTGCCGACCTTCGAACCAGTGCGCAGCGATTGCTCTCCGCCGCCGACCAGGCCGGCTATCAAGTCGAGAAAATGCTGAAAATCCTGGCGTGATGCGCACTTGCCGTCAACAAAACCGGCTTCATTTCAGACATCACATTTGATATAGCATCAGATATACGGTAATTCCACTCACACAGACAAACAGCCAGACCGGCCAGACCCATCGCACCAACCTCTTATGCCTGTCGAATTTGCCGCTTAATGCAAACCATACTGCGGCCAGAATAAATGGTACTACCAACCCGGCCAGAATGATATGCGGAATCAAAATGGCAAAATAAAGGGGGCGTGTCCAGTCATGACGCAGATAAGGGACCGATCCCACCTGATAGTGATAGACAAGATAAGAGATCAGAAAAATGATAGATGAAAACAGCGCCGAGAGCATTATCCTCTTGTGAATATCCGGACGATGCCTCTTTATAAAAATAAAACCGATAATCAAAAGAATCGCGCTGGTGATATTCAGAAGAACATTCAGTGTGGGAAGGCTGCCGATACTCACGGCGTTTCCCCGGCGAGCTGGCGGATATGGGTTTTCATTATCCCCAGACTGGCATCATCCAGACCATCATAATATCCCCGGATTCTTCCCTTTTGATCGACCAGAATAAATCTGGTAGTGTGCCCTCCGGGAAGATCCTCCGCCGCTATTTTAAAGCCATTTTCCGACAGGCTAATTACAGAGTCGATTACCGCGTTCAGAAAAACCCAGCGGTTGTCGGTCACTCCCTGCCGTTCGGCATAGGCCTGAAGAACTGTCAGAGAATCAAATTCGGGATCGACGGAAATCGAAATGAACTGCACCTGATTTGAACCCTCATATAATTTATACAATTCCCCCATTTTTGTTGCCATGATTGGACAGGGCCCCTTGCACCGGGTGAATATAAAATCGACGACATTGATCTTGCCTTTCATGTCGCTTAAACCAAACGGCCGGCCGCTACGTTCCGTGAAAGTAAAATCCGGCAGTTGCCCCAACACCGGCACTTCATTGCGCGACCGCCGCGCCTGATTAATGACCAAGAGCGACGCCACCGCCAGAATGAAGAAAGCAGCCGATACCCAAATCAATCTTTTCATGAACTTTCCCTGTGAATTCATTGCGACCTCCTGTACTGTATGAAAGCTGAATAAAGCAGAAGCAGCGACCCTATCAACAGACTCGCCACCCAGAGGTGGAAGATACGCAGCAGTTCCGGCAAACCGACAATAGCGAGGACAGCGCCGATTATTACCTGCAGGAATGCCAGAAATACCATCGCCGCCGCGCCCTGCTTGACCAGAGACGATACGGCTTTGCTCTCCCTGAATATTTTAACCGCGATCTGCCAGGCACCGACGGTTATGGCTATCCCCAATGCCGTGTGTACATAGCTTATGATCCCGACCCTGCCCAGCCACGAGGATTGGGGAAGAAGCGGAAAGCGCGCCGGCATGTACTCAAGTAATGAACGAATCTCTGTCCCCAGAATTATCTGCATGAAAGTCAATATCCAGAGAAACCCGATGTAGATGGCGATCCCCCTGGGATAAACGGAATTCTTCTCGTCATCCGGGTATTCCAGATAGTACGCCTGCTGGGTGATATAAATCATAAGGCTGACGATGATAAAAGCCACCCCCATATGTATCGACACATAGAGTTGCCGCAATTCCGAGGCCACTACCTGCCCCCCCTGCCATCCCTGAAATGCAACCAGCAACGCCGCAACCAGCGAGGGGATGATTATTCGGGGGATCTTTCGAAAGTGCCGAATCGCCATAACCATGACAATCAGAATAATAATCCCCAGTACCATTCCGCCCAGACGATTGATATATTCGATCCAGGCCAGAGTCAGATTGAAGAGAGAAGGATCAATTTCGGGCGGAAGCTGACTGAGACTGGTGGGAGGAAACCAGCTGCCAAAACATTTGGGCCAATCCGGACAACCCAACCCCGCGCCGGAAACCCGAACCAGACCACCCATGAAAATGACAAAATATGTGGCGAGGGTAGCGAAATAAGCCAGCTGACGAAATCTATTCATGCCTCGAAGTCCTCCCTTAAATTCCCGAAATTCTATATTATGCATTTCAATTTGGGGAAATAACTATCGGCCCTTCTCGAATGTTTCCCCGGTTGAGTCAGGTTTTTGAATTGGAGCCTTTTTCTCCTCATAAATTATGGCCTTGTCCTTGAACGGTCTGGCCCCTTCAGGATTCGTCCGGCCTCTCTCCATGGTATCAAACATCGTCAGTGTGATAAAAATAGCCAGAATGATGACGGCCATCGTAAAGATGACCAGAAATATCTTTTTGTCATACAGAAGGTGCATAAAAAAGAAAGCCACCAGAAGCGCCTTAATCGCGGCCACTGTCAGCGCCGCCACAACGTTCCAACCTCCCAACGGAATAAGAGATACCGTGACCGTCACTCCGGTCAGAATCAATAAGGCCGCTCCGACAGCCAGATAAATCCGTAGCGGAACAATATGTGGAATATTATGCGTTGTTTCCTTAGCCATAGGCCTATCCTACCAGGTAAAGCAGTGGAAATAAAAATATCCATATCATATCGACAAGATGCCAATAGAGACCGGTCATTTCCAAAGGCGTATAATACTCCGGGGAAAAAGTATTCTTCATGGTTTTTCGCAGCATCCAGGTTATGAGTCCCATTCCGGCGATAACATGAATACCATGCAGCCCGGTCATCATGAAGTAAATGCTGAAAAATATGTGTGGATTGGTTCCCTCAATCCCGGCATAAGTGTAATATTTCCCCGGAAGCTGCCCCAGTTCAAATTTGTGATGATACTCAAAATACTTGATCACCAGAAAAACCCCCGCCATGAGCAGCGTCGCGACCAGAAAAGCCATGGTGCGTTTTTTATTATTCAGCTGCATCGACCGAATCGAAAGCGCCATGGTAACCGAGCTTGAGATAAGAACAATTGTATTAATGCTTCCCAGGTAAATGTTGAGATGCTTGTGCGCATTATAAAACATATCCGGATTCCAGGCGCGATATATGGCGTAGGCGGTAAAGAGCCCTCCGAAAAGAAGGATTTCGGTCAAAAGGAATATCCACATGCCCAGTTTGGCCGACTCGCGCTGCTGTTCCATCTCGCCGAAATGATGCGCCAGATGAGGGGTATGTTTGTCTGAATGCTCCATAAAAATCAGCCTGTTGAATCTCCTGAAACAATCTTGTCATAATCGTATGGCCCATGAGTCAATTTCGGCGTCACCGTGAAGTTCTCGGGTGGCGGCGGCGAACTGTTGGTCCACTCCAGACCCAATGATTGCCACGGATTATCGGGAGCGCGGCGCCCTTTTACCAGTGAATGTATGAGATATACAGCCATAATGATAAATCCCAGCGCCAGAATCCATGAACCGTAGGTTGAATAAGCATGCAGAGGTTGATACTGATCCAGATAGTTATAATAGCGGCGCGGCATTCCTTTGGCGCCGAGAATGAACTGGGTGAAAAAGGTGATATTGAATCCAAGAAAAACAAGGACAGCCGAAATCCTTGCCCAGAATTCACTGTACATGCGACCCCATATTTTGGGCCACCAGTAGTGCAGCCCTCCGAGAAAAGCCATCACCGTCCCGCCCATCATAACATAATGAAAGTGAGCTACCACGAAATAGGTATCATGCAGATGCACATCGGTTGCCAGCGCCCCCAAAAACATTCCCGTCAGCCCGCCGATGGTAAAAAGGAAAAGGAAAGATAGAGAATACAGCATCGGAACGGCCAGACTGATGGAACCCTTGTAAAGCGTCGCGAGCCAGTTAAAAATCTTTATGCCCGAGGGAATTGCCACCAGAAAGGTTAGAAACGAAAATATCATGGCCGCATATTGCGATTGCCCGCTGACAAACATATGATGTCCCCACACCAGAAAACTGACAAAGGCAATGGCCAGGCTGGAAAAGGCAATGGCCTTATAACCGAAAATCTTCCGTCTTGAAAAAACCGGAATAAGCTCGCTTATTATGCCCATCGCGGGAAGAATCATGATATAGACGGCGGGATGAGAATAAAACCAGAAGAAATGCTGATATAAGACCGGGTCGCCGCCCATGGCCGGATCGAAAATGCCGATCCCGAAAGTCCTTTCAAGCATTAGCAATATGAGCGTAATCCCCAGAATCGGAGTCGCCAGTACTTGAATGATAGCGGTGGCATAAAGCGACCAGACAAAGAGCGGCATCTTGTACCAGGTCATACCCGGAAGACGAAGCTTATGTACGGTCACAATGAAATTTATTCCCGTAAATATCGAGGAAAAGCCGAGAATTAAAACCCCCAGAGTCATCGAAATGACCGATGTGTTGGTCGTGGTACTGTAAGGTGTGTAGAAGGTCCAGCCAGTATCGACTGCTCCGGTGCTCATGGAGTATACTGCAAAGAGAGCCCCAAAGACGTAGATATAGAAGCTGGCCAGATTCAGACGGGGGAAAGCAACATCTTTGGCGCCCAGCATCTGCGGCAGGACAAAATTACCCAAGGCGGCCGGAATTGAGGGAATGATAAATAAAAATATCATTATGGCGCCATGCAGCGTGAAGACCTGATTGTAAGTCTGCGCGCCCATCAAATGCTTTCCGCCGAAATGCAGTAGTTCCATGCGGATGAGCATGGCAAAAACGCCCCCCAGCAGAAAGGAGGCCATTATGGCGATCAGATACATCACCCCGATACGTTTATGATCCAGAGTGAAAATCCAGGATTTCCATCCCCGGGGCTCATTCAGATAATTTCTTTCAGATAAAGTTTCCATATGCAGCTCACTTGCTATTTTAGTGACTTAATATATGCGATCAGCGCATCAAGCTCGCGATCATTCAAAATTCCCTGAAAAGTCGGCATCACCGACTGATATCCGGCCACTATTCTGGCTTGCGGATTCAAGATCGATTCGCGAATATAGTTCTCATCCGCCGACACCGAAGACCCATCGGCGAGTTTCACTTGATGCCCGAATATCATCTTAAGACTGGGCCCCACATTGGCCGTGCCGTCAACGGAATGGCAGGTCACACAGGCTCTGGAGACATACAGCTTCGCCCCGAAATCCTCCAGCGACATCCCCTCGCCCGCTTTTGTCCCCGAAATCAGCCAATCGTTGTATTCGCGCTCGCCGAGAACCTTCACCTTGGCGATCATCTCCGAATGCCCCTTGCCGCAATATTGAGTACAAAATATATTGAAAACGCCCGTTTGCACCGCCTCGAACCAGGTGATGGTATAGCGATTGGGTACAACATCCATCTTTATCCGAAAATCCGGAATATAAAAACCGTGAATGACGTCGCGTGAAGACATCAGCAGTTTTACCGGTTTTCCCACCGGCACAACCAGTTCATTGAGCGTATTGGCGCCGTTGGGATAATCGAAAGTCCAGAACCATTTCTGTCCGGTAACCTTTATTTCCAGAGCATCTTTGGGAGGGATACTCATTTTAAGATAGAGCCGGAACCCCCAGAAGAAGACAATGATAACGAGAATAGTGGGAATGACCGACCAGATAATTTCCAGAGCGGTGCTATGTGTCGGCCCCGTGACGACGCCCTCTTTCGGACGGCGACGGTATCTTAATACAAAAAAGATTATTCCAAAAACGACGATGGCCAGAAAAACGGCGGAGGCGTATAATATGAAATTGAAGAGCGAATCGACTTCCCCCGAAAAGGTGGAATGACCCGGTGGCAGAAAAAGTGAGCCTGTGGTATCCAGTATCATTGATTCCTTTGGATCAACACCTGTACTATAAGGGTCATTAACTGCCCGTACTTCCGTCTTTTTTCTTTCAGCCAGAAAACGGTCAGGATAACTGCCGCCAGAAGCAGCGTGACGGCGCCGCCGAGCTTCATGAGATTGGCGGCAAACAGAACATATCCTTTTGAATCGGGATCATAGTGATAGCAGTACAATAGAAACTTATCGAAGACTGTCCCGATCTTTCCCTGTGATGCCTCCACTAAGGCAAGCTTGAGATCATTCTTCCTGAAAGTAATGCCATAGAGATACCTGGACATCCGGCCATCCGGTGTCAGGACCATAACAACGGCCGGATGAGCATATTGCTCTGTCTCTTTATCATAATAATATTCGAAACCGACCGAGTCGGCCAGAATCGCGATCTGATCCTGCGATCCGACCAGAAATCTCCAGCCGGCATCGATCCCCTCTTTTCCATAACTGGCCAGATAATTCTTTCTCTTGGCCGCCGCCAGAGAAACCGGGTCGCGCGGGTCAATGCTGATGGTCACTATCTGAAAATCCCTTCCCGGCAAAAGCTCGAGTTGTTTCAGTCCGTCACTCAACCCATTCATAACCAGATTACATAACATGGGACAAGTATAATAGGCTAGGATCAGTATTACCGGTTTTCCCTGATTGAAATAATCGCCAAGGGTGACGGTTCGGCCGGAATCATCCGTGAAAGTCGTATAGAGCGGTATATGATCCCCCAGATGCTCCCGAACATTTATTCGTTTCAACTCCGGAATATCGTTTCGCACCTGCTGGGCGAGACTCGGAGCCCAAGCAGATAAGAGAAGAACCGGCATGAACAGGCCGAGCAGTATGAATTTCGAAACGGGATATGTTTTTCTAAACTGCATCATTTCACTTTTCCCCGGCCGATTTCTCCGTCGCCCGAAAAGCCTCATCAGCCATCAATTGCATCGCCCGGTCAATCGGAATGCGATAGATTCCCGCGGCTGAATCTAGCCGTCCATAGGAGTTCAAGGTTTCTTCCTCACGGGCCCGAAGTTCCCGCAGCGCGGCTGACTCCGGTTTTAAAACGGCATCATATATCTGCTCTTCGGTGGAAGCGGTAAAATAGCTGTTCAAAAGCACGAGCAATACTGCCAGCGATATCACCGAAATTACAATCGTGATAATCACCTTGCCTATACTGATATCTTTCTTCTCGTATCCGTCGTCAGAAGTCATTTTATTGTCGGAATCTGTCATTTCATATCCTAATTGATGGTCAATTCGATGGAGTCCTCAAGTCGTGGATCACCCACCGGCACCAGCGGTTGGGACGAAAGCAAACGCCAGAAGTACCAGATGCAGAGTCCCCCAATGCCGAGCAACGGGGCAAAATCAATCCAGGAAATAAAGGCACCCTCATGATGAAAACCGGGCAAAACCACCCAGTATAAATCAACCCAGTGCATGAGGAGCATCCACAAAGCCATAATGCCGAGATAGCGCGGATTCCTTTTTATGCCCCGGGTAATAAGAATGAAAAACGGTACAACAAAGTGTCCGAAAACTATCAATAAACTCAGCGTCTTCCAGGAACCGACCCAGCGGTGCCGGAACCAGATAGTCTCTTCGGGAATGTTGGCATACCAGATCAAAAAGTATTGCGAAAAGGCGATATAGGCCCAGAAAACGGTGAAGGCAAAAAGAAGCTTGCCCAGATCATGATAATGCTCGATCGTGATGCAATCGCTCAGGATGTTGCCTTTCCGCAAATAAACCGCCAGAACGATTATTACAGCGATAATGCCGACTACGCTGCCTCCGAAAATATAGACCCCGAATATGGTCGAGTACCAATGAGCATCAAGCGACATCAGCCAGTCAAAGGCGGCAAAAGTCACCGTCAGGCCGTAAATGATAACGCCGGGGGCGCTGGTCAGTCTGAATTTCCGCACCTGTTCTTCCTTGAATCCCTTATCCTGCTCCAAAGAAATCTTATATAGACGGCGCGCCAGAAAGGTCCAGACGGCAAAATAAAAAACCGCCCGGATTATAAAAAATGCGACATTCAGATAAGATGATTTCCACCTGAGAAGCGCATCGGCGGCGACACTTTCTTTATGGCTCCATTCATATAGATAGGGCAGGCCGATAATTACGGGGATGAACAGTACGGCCATCAATGGAATAACCTGTGCGATCGTTTCGGCCAGTCGTCGGAGGACGATGCTCCATCTGGCCCCGACCAAATGATGGAGCATCACGAAAAAGAGCGCTCCGAGTGCAATGGTCAGCCAGAATTCGTAAGCCACCAGATAAGAATGAAATAATTGCTCCGGGTTCAGGTAATATCCGACCAGTGATGTCACCACCCCGATAATCCCCAATAACAGGGCTCTTATCCCCGTGACGCCCGGATTTTTCAACAAATAATTTTCACGGTCAATTGTCATGCTTTCATCTCTACTTGATACCCTGCCGCAACTCTTCGGGGATATCATTCAGGCCAGCCTTCTGACTTCTCTGCAGCGCCCTTAAGTACAGTACGATTGCCCAGCGGTCGGCCACCGGCACCTGATGCCGGTACGCGGGCATATTGCGGATACCGTTGCTGATAACATCAAAAATATAACCTTTTTCTATCTGCCGCAGCCGGTCGGTATGATAACTGGGGGGCGGAAGATACCCGCGATTAATCATAATCCCCTTGCCGTCACCGAGGCGGCTGTGACAGGGCGAACAGTAAATGTCAAACCTTTCCCTTCCCCTCTTTAAAATCTGCATGGTCAGAGCCACGGGGGCCTTGCGGACAAAATTGCCCAGTGAATCCTTCCCCTGATAATAGCTGTCGTCCCGGCGCAATTCCTCTCGCGCCACCGTGCTCGGAACCGGCATCCGCATAGTCGATTTATCGGGGAAAAAGTCCCCCTCCGCCTGCGGTCTGTATTTGGGTTGCTTACTCATACCGCGGTCGATAGTTGACGGCGGTTTTTCAAAGGGTAGTCCCCGACCGCATCCGGCCATCGCCAAAAGGAGCGCGCAGACTGCCGCCGAAAAAATCTTAATATTTCCGCATGATGTTTTCATTCGTCTTTGAGAACCTCCAGATTCATGCCGCCGATTGATTCCAGGAAATATGCGGTTTTGATCGCATCATACAGCGGATCATCGGCTTCAATGGAAACAAAAAAGGCATCATCCGAAAATTTCCTGAATCCCTCCGACTGAAACAGCGGATGGTGCCACCGGGGGAGACGGTTAAGAAAAAACATGCCGAACACGCTTCCGAAAGCCGCCCCCAGTACGGCCAGGGCAAAAGTGACCGGAACATACGCCTGAAAACTGAAAAACGGTTTCCCTGAAATGACCAGCGGATAACTGATGGTACTGGCGTACCATTGAAGAGCAATCCCGCCGGTGCCCCCGACCAGAGCGCAAAGCCCGGCGATCCATCCTATCGGGGACAGTGTCAAACCCATCGCCTGATCCATGCCATGGATGGGAAACGGCGAATGACAGTCAAACTTCCTGTAACCGGCCTCGCGGATTTTGCGCCCCGCCTCAAGAAGAGCCGCCGGGTCGGAAAACCGGGCCAGAATACAATCGGTTTTTTTCGGTATCCCCAGCACTATTCTGCTCCTCCGGAAAGCTGCCGTTCTTCGGAATGATGATGCGGATTCGCCTCGGGCAGCACTCCCTTAACTTCGGACATTGCGATAATCGGAAGATAGCGTACGAACAGCAGGAAAAGTGTCATGAAAAGCCCAAAAGTCCCGACAAAAGTCGAAATGTCCCAGAAGGTCGGTCGGTAGTAACTCCAGCTTGAGGGAAGAAAATCGCGCGCCAGAGAGGTCACCACTATCACGAAACGCTCGAACCACATGCCGACATTGACAAGCAGTGATGTAACAAAAAGCAGGGGAATGCTTGTTCTTATGTTTCTGAACCAGTATAATTGGGGAACGATCACATTGCAGAAAATCATTATCCAGTAAGCCCATGCATACGGCCCGAAAGCACGATTTATGAATGCGAATATCTCATATTCGTTCCCGCTGTACCAGGCTATGAAAAACTCGATGCTGTAAGCATAGCCCACCATCATGCCGGTCACCATCATGATCTTGGCCATTTTTTCCAGATGATTGACGGTGATGAAATCCTCCAGTATGAATATCTTTCGGGCGATTATGCCCAGGGTCACAACCATGGCAAATCCCGAGAAAATTGCCCCGGCCACAAAATAGGGCGGGAAGATGGTTGAATGCCAGCCCCGCACATTCGCGGCCGCGAAATCGAAGCTCACCACTGAATGCACGCTCAAAACCAGCGGCGTCGCCAGCGCGGCCAGCAGCAGATAGGCCCGCTCATAGACCTGCCAGTGGCGGCC